>JAGLSL010000104.1 GCA_023135785.1 bacterium | reverse complement strand
GGAAAACTTTCATTATTCAAACTATAGACATAAAAGAACCGCTACACGAAAAATTCCAGGATGATAAAGAAAATATCAGGTCTTTACTGCTTCTTAAGAGAAAACAGAAATTTTTTATAGACTGGGCGAAAAATTTAAGAGAGAAAAATAAGGACAGAATAGTCATTTTCTGGGACGGACTTAAAACAAACTGATTGGCGGGGATTTTTTAGACATAAAATTTATCAATGACCAAAGTCTCCGAATTTCCCAATTGGGTATAGTATCTACGAAAAAAATCATCATTGGATTCCTGTTCCCTGCTTACTACCTGCAGGGACATGTTTCACAGGAAGGACAGAGAAAGGGATGGGAAAATGGCAGACACTCCACTTGTCATTCCCGCCCTTTTCCTTTGTCATTCCCGCGTAGGCGGGAATCTAATATTGAATCATTGGCTCTTGTTTCGTCATAGTTTAATTGGTCATTCGTCATTTTTTATTCACTGTAGTTGCATTTAACCTGCCCGCTTCGCAAGCAGGTGGGTGGACGTTTTTAAAAAGCCGATAAATCGGCAACTACAATTGATGGGCTTCTTCCTTACTGTTTAGGGAATCACATCGAGGACAACGAGAATAATCTCCCTTGGAACTATCAATATAAACAAAAGCACAAATAGGGCAGCAATAACTGAACTGTTTCGATTCCGGATGCACTTTCTCTTTTTTTCTGGTTTCCGAGCGAACCCAGAAAAAAAGAATAATTACAAGAGACGGAATAATATAGAGTGAAATTAGTAGGGAAAACGGTACATTTAACATCTGTTTGGTTTAGTTTTATTTTACTCTTTAAAAGATGATATAATCAAGCAGTTCTAAAAAGATTGGAGTAAAATCAAGGAAATATTATGGAAGTTCTAATAAAACCTATGGCTCTTTTGGTTTCGCTTGCCATTTTTCTTGTGCTTACTTTGGTGATTTTGGGAGGAATACGACTGGCAAGACTTGAGCAAAAGATTAATTCCATATCTAAAAATTCGCAGGAATTTATAAAACTTGGATTGTTTCATTTCAAGACTAAAAGAAAACAAGATAAAAAAAGATAATTTTAAATTTTATTCTGTAAAAGAAATATATTTCTAAACCCGTTAGAGATATGTTTCTTTATAAGTCTAACGGGATTTATTCAAATTTCAAACAAATATGCGTATTGTTTTAATAGGGGGAGTTCCTTTCCCCGCCATTAATATTATTTACTCTCTTTTAGAAAAAAACTCGTCCGATCAGGTTTTGGTATTAAATAACAACCTGGATAATTTCCCTTTTGAGCTTAAGGAAAATCCACGAGTAACTCTTTGGCAGGGCACGACGCAAGACAGAATTCTAATTAAAAATTTACTCTCAAATGCGCAGGTTCTCATTAATATGTCTGAAGCAGATAATCCCGCCTGTGTTACGGAAACGGACAAGATAGAAAATTACATTTTGTCCTTATCTAACATCTTTGAATTCAGTAAAGAATCGAATTTACAACGAATCATACATATATCTTCTTCCAGAGTATACGGTGATAGAGCAGATTCACCTGTTACAGAAGAACATCCCGCTAAACCAACGGATTTAAAAGGTCTTATGGATACTGTGGGAGAGAACTTAATGTATTATCACAGCCGTAAATACTCTTTTCCTATTGTTATTTTAAGAACCTTCAATATTTATGGTCCTTCTCAGTCATTGGAAAATACGGTTCCATCATTAATTACATCTGCTTTGGCAAATCAGCCTTTACAACTGTGGGAGGATGGCGAACAAACAGAAAACTTGCTTTTCGTAGAAGATTTTATTGAAGCGCTTCAGAAAATATTGAAAGAAAAATTTGATTCGTTAAAAGGAGAAATTATCAATATAGGTAATTTAGGCGTTATTCCCATAAAAGAAGTTGCGAGTATTATTCTTTCAAAACTTAACAAGCCGCAGAGTTTAATAACATATGAGAAAAATAACAAACAAGACTTTTTCGAGTTAACTGCGTCTATTATGAAAGCAAAGATTTTGCTTTCATGGTCACCTAAGACGGAAATAGAAGAAGGTCTGGAAAAAACAGTCGATTGGTATATAAAAAATAGAGACTGGTGGGATACTAAAACATGTTAATAGTGTATGGTTTATAGTTTTTAAAAAACAAAAAATCGCAGTTTTTCAACTATAAACTGTCAACTATAAACAATCGACTATTATTTTAACTATGATTTCTGAAGAAAAAATAAATGAAATTTTGGGATTGGCCGATATCGTAAGAATTATCGAAGAGTTTTATCCTTTGAAATCTGCCGGAAAAAATTACAAAACTTTGTGCCCTTTTCATCAAGAAAAAACGCCTTCTTTTGTAATATCTCCGGAAAAACAAATATTCCACTGTTTCGGTTGCGGAAAAGGCGGAAATGTTTTTCACTTTATAATGGAGCATGAGAAACTATCTTTTCCCGAAGCAGTCAAATGGGTGGGACAAAAAATCGGCGTTATAGTGGAAGATACACCCGTAGGCAAAAGTTCTAAATTATATCCCGTTCTTGAACAGGTAAATCCATTATTTGCAAAATTCTTACATTCCACACACGGTAAAATAGCTTACCAATATCTGATGAAACGTGGCTTGAAAGAAAAGACATTAAAAGATTTTTCTCTAGGTTATGCGCCGACAACGGAAATACAATTGAAA
>JAGLSL010000103.1 GCA_023135785.1 bacterium | reverse complement strand
TCACCATAATCAGTTTCCCATTGTTTTAATTGTTTACGCTGTGAAGGGTGGAAGTCCGTTAATCTCAATCTATTGGCAAAATATTGACTTACCCTGTGCTTACGGACAATAGGTTTAGTGTATTCTCTAATATTATCTAAATCATTAACGAGAGTCATTAGCCCTTTATTAGCCGTTAAAGACTTATCCATTTTACCTGTTACAAAATATTTAGTTAATAGTTTATATGTTTCTTCCGTTATGCCTTTTATGGATTTATTATGTTTCTTATGAATACTCAATACCGTATCTGCATATTTATGAATGAATCTATGTACCTTCTCATTGATATTTTTAGATAAGGGGAATACTTCTTTATTGCCAGTTACCTCTGCAACATAACCAGCCATATCGACAAAATCTCCACCGTGTTTTACAAATCCAGATATTCTTATTTTCTGGTCTTTATATTTTGCCGTTGTTAATTTTTTCTCTTTTCGTGCTATTGATTCATTTATGTTGTCCTTGAGTTCTTCGCTAGTTTCAATTTTAGCTTTTGCTTTATCTTCACCGCTCTTTTCTGAATACTGCTGAATTTTATCAATTCGCTCTTTAGTTTCTTCTTTTACCTGTTCGGTTTCTTCGTCATAATATCTGAAGCCTTCATCTATCTGTTTCTTAAATGACTTCAATGAAGCAATAAAATTCTTATATTCGTCTTGAGCTAAATCGTTAAGAGATTCTTTATCCGTTAATTGTTTCAATACAATATGCACTTCATCATAATCAAGGTCAATTTCATCCGCTATTGCATAAATAGTTTTACGCTGTTTATCGGTTATTGCTGGTTCTTTGTATTTTGGTTCAGCAATCTTTTCCTTTACTCTTTTTAATATTTCTCCAGAAGGTAAAATAGCTCTTTCTTTATAATACCCTTTCAGAATTTTATCGTAAATGTTTTCTATGTTGTGTTTGCTTCTCATAAAATTCTTTAATTTTCGCCACAATTTAACAAAGAAATTCTTTAATTTTCCTCTGTATGTAGTTATATCTTTCACATATTCAACAAATCCTTCTGCTCGTTTCTCTGCTGATTTTTCAAATCTTTCTGCTTGTGCTACTTCTTTATCTGTCATTAATAAATCTTCTACAAAATGGTATGTTTCGTGATAAGCGGTTACTTTCATATCACCCGTTTTTGCTACTTCTATCATTCCATTATAATATTTACCAAGAGCATTTTTCTTTTCTATTATCTCTGGCACTGTAGTAATATTGCGTGTTCCCGTAGCTTTGTAAAGTATGTTCTCAATTTCTTTAATATCGGCAGATTTGAATTTCTCAATTCCTATTCTATACTTCGGTTCTTCAAACACTTCTTTATATTTAGCATTCTTATCTTTTGTTGTTAAATCGCTTTTACCGAGTTTGCGATTCCAGAATATCTTGCCGAGATGATTGCCGTATTCTGCCTTACTGGGTGTAACTCCTTCTTTTTTGTATGCGTCATTTAGCATTGTTTCCAGCTTCTCGTTTTTAAGAAGTAAGTTTTGACCTCTTACAAGTTCTTTTTTGTGTTTAGTAATAAATTCCTTTACTTCGGAAACGGGGTAAACTTTTATCTTTTCTTTTACTTTTGGCTTTTCTTCTTTAACCACTTCGGGTTTCTTTTCTACTTTCGGCGGTTTCTCTCGTTCAACTAAATAGATAACATCAAAATCATCTACTTTATGTGTATCATCGTTTTCTATTTTGGCGATTCCTTTTTCTTCTACTGTTTCAATTACCGTACCTTTATGAATTTCACCCGTATCTTCGTCTATCCAACTAATCTTTTCACCTTTTTCCAAATCCAATCCAACAGTTCTGATTGCTTTCTTTTTTAGTTCTGCTATTTCTTCACTTATCGACAGCACCCCTTCTTCTACTTCTGGTTTTTCAAGTTTCATTAAATCCTGAAATACTTTTTCTTTAAATAATTCAGTGTCTCCTTCTTTAGTTGCGTAATATAAATCAGGTGCTAAATCTTTAAGTTCTTCTGTTACGGTATCAAATGCAGGAGCATCTTTTTTGTAAAGTGGCTGTATCCCAACATAATAATCCTTAAAATCTTCATCGCTGGTTTGAAAACCTAAAGCATAGTCCAAATATGGTATTCTTGCTCTATCAAATTCTTTTGGTATTTTAATCTGAATTCTACCTGTTGGTTTTTTTACAATTCGTTTCTTTTTCGGTGGTTTTTTCTCTACTGCTTTCTCTACGGGGGTGGGTTTGATAGGGTAATAACCTTGTTCGTTAATAGAATCTGCACTCGTAGTTAAATCTTTTACCTTTACTAATTTCTCTGCTATTTCATATTTTCCGTCAAGTATTGTTTCACCGTGTTCTGTTGCGTATTCCTTGTTTACGGTTACCCAATCTCCACTTTTTATACTTTTGGGTTCTCCTTTTTCTATTGCTCTATATATTTTTATCTCTTTTTCTGGCATATCTCGAACTGCTTGTAATATTGAAACAGTTTTGTTATCAAATACCTTTTCTCCTGTTCCAAAATATTGAACTGCATTTTCCGTATATATATCTTTTCCAAATGCTGGAATTAAATTATCAAGCCTTGCCCACCCTTCTTTTTCTGTTAATGGTTTGTGTCTATATCTTTCTTCTTTTGCTTCTTCAATAGCCATTTCTATTTGTAAATCCTCAGAAGTTCTCTTTTCAATTTCAGGCTTTTTAACGGGTTCTTTTACTTCGGGTATAACTTTAGTCGGTTCTTCAATTATCGGCGGTTCTACTACCTCTTTTTTAGCTTCAGGGACTATTTCTGGGGTAACTTCGGGTACTATCTCAACTGGCGGAGTTACTTCAGGTGGAATTTCGGTTGTGGGTGGGATAATTTCCGTTGGTTCTTCACCTAAAATTTCAGCTATTTCGGTTTGCGTTTTCTGTGCGTTCTTATTTGCAATATTACTTGTAATTTCTGTCACTACCTGGGCAGATGTTCCAGGTATTCCCATTACCATTAAACCAAGAGAACCTTTAAATGTTTCTGTAAGACGATTAACTATTTCTTCTGATGTGGCTTTAGTAAGGTCTGTATCTTCAATTTTATTGCTTAAATCCTTAGCAAATTCCGTTCCGAGTATGGTAACGATTTCCTGTGCTTCTTCCTGACCTAATTCGCCAGCCAAAAATTTAGCATAATCAATACCGACTTTCCCTAATGCTTTTGGTAGTTTTTCCTTTACAATTTCCTTTACTCCGAAGCCTAGTCCTCTTGATACTATTTTCCTTAACCCCGGTATTGTTCTTAATATCATAGAAATTTGGGAAAATTCTATCCCTGCATTTATTATTCCAACACCTTGCGATATAGGAATTGCATATTTATCGTCGATACCAAGTTCTTTCATTTCGTCATAGGCAAGTCCACCTTCAGCATAAGCCATAAACTTAGCACTTCCGTAAACTTGACC
>JAGLSL010000102.1 GCA_023135785.1 bacterium | reverse complement strand
ATTACCGTAATATTTAAAGCTGAAGCTATGTGCATTGGTCCTGTATCGTTTGTTATAAAAACTGCACACCTTTTTATTAAAGCCATTGTCTCTCTTAGCGTTGTTTTACCGCATAGATTAATGATATTATTCCTTTCGTTTTGGATTATCTCGCCCAATTCTTTTTCTTTATTGCCACCAAAAATCAAAACTTTGGCTTTGTCTGTTTTTATAATTTTATCTGCAAGTAATTGAAAATTCCTTGTATCCCACATTTTTGCGGGACCGTAACTTGCGCCGGGAAAAATACCTATAATTGGTAATTGGTAATTGGTAATTGGTAATTCGAAATCTTCTAATATAGTGTCTGCCTTTTCGATTTCTTCTGTACTCATGTAAAGAACAGGATTTTTAGGGTTTTCATTTCCGGGAATTAACTTCTTTACGAGTTTAAAATAATAATCTCTTTGATGAAGTGTGTTTAAATTTTTTGGTAGCGGAATGCTGTCGGTTAAAAATAAACTTCTCAAATCAGTTTTATAACCGATGCGTTTTTTTATTCCCGCAAGAAAGAACAGAAAAGCCGAGGAAAAAGAATTTGTAAAAAGAATACCTATATCAAATTTGGTTTGTCTTAGATCTTTAATTAGGGATATTTTCGATTTATTTAAGGAAATAACCTTATCAACTGAAGGGTGGTTCAGGAAAATCTCCTTAACCCAGTCTTTGGCAAGCACCGTAATATGAGCTTGCGGCATTTTCCCTTTAATATATTCAATGCTCGAAAGACAAAGAACCGCATCTCCAATCCAATTAGGGCTTCTGACGAGAATTTTCATAACACCTCTATTTTATCAAAAAAGATTGCAGTTTTAATTAAAAATATTTCTCCTGTTGATTTCTGATGTGTTGAGGTATAATTTATACTAAATCTGAATATATAAAAGGATAAAAGAATGCTGTCAAACACAATAAAACAACTTGTTTTTGTTTCAATGATTATTTTATGCATAGTCAACTACAGCTTTAGTGAAGAGCGAATAAAAAGTGATATGGAAGCACGTTTGGAAAAAATGGAAGAAAAGGCTCCAAACTTGTCATTGACTGTTTTTCCCGTGCTTGTTAATCAAATAGAAATCCAAAATTTGGTTCCGGGACTTGCTGAAGTAATGGCAATGTTTTTCGAAGGAACAGGTATCAAGAAGATTAAAATGAGTAAATACTCTTTCATCCCAAGCGCCCCAGAGGACGTTGAGAAGATTGCTTATGAATTTGGTGACATTATCAAACGTAAGTTAATTGATACAGACTATGCAGTCTTTGCTGAATTCATAGGAACTCAGCAATCTGGACCGGATAAAATTGTTACCATTGTGGTGGATTATTATGGAGACCCTGTATGGATTGATGTCCAAGAGAAAACAGATGAACTTGTCCAAAGCATTAAGCAATACACACCTTTGACTTGCTGTTATGTTTCTGTGGAGAAACTCCGTCTTTGCCTTGGCTTAATAGACCCAGTAAGTAAGGATGCAGTAAAAGGTGAGTGGTCAAAATATTTTAGAGAAAAGACCTCGCAAAATAAGCAGAATAATCCTTAATTGACTTCTTATGTGTTAAAGTATAAATTTGTTAACGCAGTAATAGCAATAATTTAAAAAAGGGGGGTAGAATATGAATGGTTGGACGATTTTTATAGGTATAGTTGTTTTTATATTTTTTATCGGCATCCGCATAGTTCGTCCTACGCATAGAGGATTGATTGAAAGATTAGGTAAATATAACCGTTTTGCAAATCCCGGGTTTAACTGGATTATGCCTGTTATTGAAAACATTTATCTTGTCAACGTAACAGAACAAATGATTGATGCAGAACCGCAGGAAATTATTACCAACGATAACTTAAATGCCAGAGTTGATGCGCAGGTTTATTTTAAAGTTAATCCGGATGAAGAGCATGTAAGAAACTCCCAGTATAATGTTAACCTTTATAAATATCAGATAGTTAATCTTGCGCGCACTACCTTAAGAAATATCATCGGAACGCTTACTTTAAAATCTGCCAACAGCGAAAGAGGCAAGATAAATTCCGAATTGCATAAAACGCTTCTTGAAGAGACTAAAAACTGGGGTATTACAATTGTCCGTACGGAATTAAAAGAAATAGACCCTCCAAAAGACGTTCAGGAAACTATGAATAAAGTGGTAAAAGCTGAAAATGAAAAGATAGCTGCTGTTGATTATGCTACAGCCAGAGAAACCGTCGCAGACGGCGAAAAGAGGGCGGAGATTAAGAAGGCAGAGGGTATTAAGCAGGCGCGTATTTTACAAGCCACAGGCGAAGCCGAAGCAATAAAATTAGTTAACGAAGCCGCAGAAAAATATTTTGTCGGCAATGCCCAGGTTTTAAGAAAACTTCAAGCCGTTGAAGTTTCCTTAAAAAATAATGCAAAAGTAGTTGTTCCAACAGATACAGAATTAGTCAACGTAATAGGCGAATTGGCAGGCGTGTTGCCGCTTAAAAAGAAAGAGGGATAATTAATTCTTATTTGATTTTTTGATGTGTTGCGGTGTAGATTTGTAGTGAGGGATGAAGTTATAAATGAAAAAAGATGAATATTGTATATCTTTTGATTGGATGGTCTCTAGGTCTCCTTAGTCCTTTGGTCTTAGGATGGATACAAGAGCAAAAAAGAAAAAAGGCAATTAAGAAAAGCATATTTGTTGAATTTGAGGATCTAAAGCATAGATTGGCATGTAGTATCTTTCAGGTAAAAATTCGTGCAGGTAAGATAGATAAAGTATTTCTAGGATGGATTGAACCAATTATTTGCTCATATAAAGGACCTCACAAAAATGAAAATATCTCGACGTATATAAGTAAATTAAAGAATTCAGAGGAGGCGCATTTAAAAGTTCTTTCTGAATTAAGAGCAAATACCAACAAGTCACTTAGTTTTAAAAAATATCCTTTGTATTTTTTAAATTCGCAAATAAATTCCTTGACACTTTTTATTCCTGAATTTCAACAAACCGCATTAGATATATTAACCCAATTAAACATGTTACATGAAGACATTGATAATGTTGTGCATTATCACAAGAAAACTTTTGATAGTTCGCTCACTCCAGAAAATCTTAAAAGAGTGAAAAAGAATCTGGAAATAGGTCATGAAGATTATGCTAGAAGGGCAAAAGTATTAGTTGATACAATTGACAAATTTACTTCATCTTATTAATTAATTCCTCATACAAATCTTCAGTTTCTTTAGCCATTTTTTCGATAGAGAATTGTTTCAGATATTTTTTCTGTAAAACAACCTTATTTATAATAATTTTCTGAATTTCTCGACAGTCAAATCTGCCTCTTTGATAATTTGTCTTAATGTGCCTCTGGCTATTTCTTTGTGGTTTGGGATGGTTAGGGGCTTTCTGAAGGGGTGTCTCAAGTGGATGTGACTTCCTTCTTGGTCACGGACATAGTAACCTGTCTTCATAAGTGCTTTTATTGTTTTGCTTCCTGAGATTACAGGAAGTTTGCTCATACTTTTACCTCAATAAGAGTTTCTTTAGCTTTTTTACTCTCAAAGAGCGGAAGACCGTCTTCTGCTAAACATTTTAAATGGAGTCGAATTGCTTCCTTAATGTTTTTCGATGCTTCTTTCTCCGTTTTGCCTTGAGAAATACAACCCGGCAAAGAAGGACATGTTGCCACATATATTCCGTCTTCATCTTTTTCTAACC
>JAGLSL010000101.1 GCA_023135785.1 bacterium | reverse complement strand
TCTTTTGTGATGGTCATAAACTAAAGAAATACTGCCAATCATTATTGCTTTACTCTGCCACTGTTCTTTTACAAGGCCTTTTCTTATAATGTCCCTGATAGCTTCAGAACGATTGGAGTACTACTCTTTTTTTATTATTTTATCAGATTTACTTAAAAGTTCTTTCTCTATAGAAACGCCAAATCGTATTATCTGCGGCATTTTATTCTATGCTATTTTCTTTTAATTGTTTTACCCAATTGCAATATTCGCAAGCTGAAGAAGAATCCGGCATTGGCGCTTTCAGCAAATCAAGCCCTTCATGAAACATGTCTATCGCTCTTTTGGTAGAAGTTTTTACTTCCATTAATTTTATATTAAACGGAATGCCTTCGTGAAGTGTGCCGGGGCTTGGGACAAAATACATAAGATAGGCAATATCGCCGGCTTTATAATTGTTTTTCTCAAGCAGTAAAGTATACATATCCATTTGCAACTGATATGCAGGATGGACACCTGTAGGTAATGACCCTCTTGTTTTATAGTCTAAAGCCACATAGATATCTCCAGGCAATATCAAACATTCATCGAGCATTCCCATCAGAGAAGCGTTCTTCGTATAATCGTTGAAATATAATTTTTGAGGAAGTTGCGGTATGAGTTTCCCTTCAATTTTATCTTTTAGTAACGGAGGTAGAATTCCTTGTTGCCTATAAGAATCAAAATATTCTTTTATTACCCTATCTAATCCTGAGGCAATAGATGGAAATGCGCCTCGTGGTCTTCTTATATCACAATTTAATTGTAACCAAAAACAACGCGGGCAATCCCTGAAAATATTCAAACTGCTTGGAGATAAAACAAATTTATTTCTGTGATTTTTTTTAATCTTATTACTGTCAGATAACGCCTGTAGAGCTGCGCTTTCCTTTTCTTGAAAATTAAATATTGCCTGCTTTTCCATTTAATTCTATTTGAATTTAAAACCTTTTTCATTAAAAAGCTTTATACAAATATCCACCACATCGGCGTCATAAAGCAGACCTCTTTTGCTGGAAATTTCTTCCAATGCTTTATCTACACCAAGAGCTGGTCGATAAGGACGAGATGAAGACATTGCTTCAACAACATCGGCAACAGCCAATATGCGCGATTCAAGAGCTATATCTTTGTTTTTTAAACCATTAGGGTATCCTGAACCATCCATCCTTTCATGATGCTGAAGTGAAAACTTGGCAATAGGCCATGGAAATTCTATGCCTTTTAAAATATCATAGGCTACACCAGGATGATTCTTTATCAGCCTAAACTCAATTTCGGTCAATTGGGCAGGTTTCATAAGAAGTGCGGCAGGAATATTGATTTTGCCTATGTCGTGAAGAAGCCCCGCTATATAAACTCCCTCAACTCTATCTTCAGACAGTTTCATGGCTTTTGCTATGGCAGAAGCTAATTCTGCTACACGACGTTGATGACCGGCTGTAAACAGATCTCTTTTTTCAATTGTCAACGCTATGGCATGAATAGTTTCCTCAAGAACATTCCGTAATTTATCTACGCTATCTTTAAGTTCGTTTTTAACATTATTATGCTCTGTAGTATCCTGCGCAACTGAAATAAAATTCACTACTTCACCTTTTTCATTTTTAAAAGCGCATATCTTCACATAGCTGGTAAATTTCGTGCCATCCTTTCTTTTATTGCGCATTTCCCCATCCCAAAATCCTTCCTTTTGAAGAATTTTTATTGTATCTTGCATAACCTTTACTGGATCGGGGTATGCATTAAAGATAGTAGGGTTTTTACCAACCAATTCACCTTTTTTATAACCAAAAAGGTGATCCATCGCAGAATTAGTATATATTATGCTCATATCTGCAGAGGCAATAAATATGGCTTCTTTGGTAGTATCAAGCGTCTTTCTGAGTTTGGCATTTTCATGTTCTAACTTTTTGTATTTGGATTCTGAACTTTTGCATTTAGCTTCCAATTTTTGCAATTGGGCAATTTTCTTGCGGAGATTTATCACTTCTTTTTCGGTTTTACTCTTCACTAACTTCGCCATTATAAATTCTCTGGTGCCATTCTACATCTTTTACAAGTATTTTAAAACCGTTCCCATTGGATAAAAAAAAGGTCTTGATTTTATGAGTACTTTATAGAGTCTCTAATACCTGCTTCTTTAAATCCTTTTTGCCTCAAAAGACAACTATCACATTTGCTGCAAGCTACTCCATTTCGCGCAGGATTATAACAACTGTGGGTAATAGAATAATCAACGCCTAATTTTATACCTTTTTTTATAATTTCGGCTTTACTCATATTAATTAAGGGGGTATGTATTTTTATTGTTTCACCCTCGACACTTGCTTTCGTCGCAAGGTCAGCCATCTTTTGATATGCTTTTATATATTCGCTTCTACAATCGGGATAACCGCTGTAATCAACCGCATTGACTCCTATAAATATATCATGAGATTTTAAAACTTCCGCCCAGGCAAGGGCATAGGAAAGGAATATGGTATTTCTTGCAGGAACATATGTTATAGGAATGTTTTTGTGTTTTATCTTCCCACCTTGAGGAACTCTTATATCGTCGGTTAAAGCAGAACCGCCAAAGCATCTAAGGTTTATTTTTATAATCTTATGTTCAATAACTCCAAAATATTTTGCAACTTTCTTTGCGCTTGATAGTTCTTGTTTATGTCTTTGCCCATAATCAAAAGTTAAAGCGTAAATTTTGAAACCCTCGCTTTTGGAAAGAGCAAGAACCGTTGTTGAATCCAAACCGCCGCTTGTTAATACAACCGCTTTTTTCATAGGAAGATTCTTTGGATTTTGTGCAGATGATTTTTACCGCCTCAGGCGAAAAAATCAGCGTCCCCAAGGGGAATCGAACCCCTGTTACCGGGATGAAAACCCGAGGTCCTGGGCCTCTAGACGATGGGGACATAACTATATCAAAAAACGGAAATACAATGGAAACAAATAGAAATATATTGTCCCCGTAGATAGTATTAGCATCAACGGGGTTGAAATACGTTGTCTATCTACTGTATATCTATGTATTTCAATTTTAATATAGTAGGGCAAGGGAGATTCGAACTCCCGACTCACGGCTTAAAAGGCCGTTACTCTACCAACTGAGTTATTGCCCCAAAAAACGACTCATTATAATCTATTAATTGTTTAATGTCTAAAAACGAAGTTAGTCACAATAAAACTGCATATCTTTGTCAAGAATACATATCGGCAGATTATCCAATTCTATGGATTCCTGTTTGCACAGGAATGACAAATCAGTCTTTCTACCAAAACGATAGTAAAAGAGAGTATAATGTTAAAAAAATAGGGGGATTTGTCCCTTGCTTAAAACAAGCTAAAATTCTACTCCGATAATTTTAGCTTAAGCTTCGGGATTAATTCGCAAGACGGCTTCGCCTATAATTTACGTCACTGATGTTCCGTAAATTATCTGCGAATTAAAGGATAATATATGAAAGTAAAAGATATAATGAAAAAGGATGTAACTCATATTTCTCCTGACATGAATGCTCAAGAAGCATTGAAATTGTTACAGAAAATGGATATCAGCGGGCTTCCGGTTATAGACGATAATCATAAACTTGTAGGGATGTTTACTGAGAAGGAGGCATTATCGACAATATTACCCAGTTATATTCAAAAGGTAGGCCTATTTATTTATCAGGATAATCCCAAAGCAGTGAAACAGAAGATAGCTAATTTCCGCAATATTCAAGTAAAAAAAATAATGCGCAGCCAAGTAGTTGCAGTAGACGAAGATACAAACCTTTATGAAGTTGCTCGTATTATGCTCACACAAAAAATCAGAAGGATACCTATACTCAACAAAGACAAGCTCGTTGTGGGTATAGTAGCAAGAGGAGATATTACAAAAGCTGTCTTTGAAGAGGAAGAAAGAACAGGGTCGCAAATACCATGAAGAATCTTATTTTAAAATTTACATTGCTTCTTTCTATATCGATTACTTTGGGATTAACTTCCAGAAACATCGGATTAAATATATCGCAGGCATTAGCCATATCTATTTTTTCTATTTCGATATTGGGTACTTTGTTCTTCTGGGATTTCCGCTTAGCTTTTGCTTTTATAGGGACTTCGGTTCTATTAATAACCAATACTATCAATATAGAAAATGTTGTTAAATTTGCTTCGTTAGATGTAATTCTCTTTTTGGTAGGTATGATGGTCTTGGTCGCATTGATGAAAGAATCGGGATTTTTCGCATGGATAGTTCAGTTGATATTACGAGTAAGGAATATGACTGCGATTAAATTCGTATTTATTATTTCTTTTGCTTCAGCATTACTATCTACAATGACTTCAGAAGTTATCTCGATTATTTTTATGGTGGCGGCGATATTGGAAATATGCGATTATTTTGAAGTGGATAGTGTTCCTTATATCATTATCTGCATTCTTGCGACAAATATCGGAAGCGCGGCTACAGTATTAGGTAATCCTATAGGGATATTAATTGCATCAAAGGCAGGATTAACTTTTGAAGATTTTATTGTTAAGGCATTTCCTATGGCAATGGTATGTCTAACCGTTACAATCTTCCTGGTAATATTTTGGTATAGGAAGTCTCTTAAAAAACTGGATGAACAGATTAAAAAGTTGGGAGCTAATGAGATGCTAATTCAATTAATTTCTGTTCCCCCGGATAAACGATTGAAAGTAAGTCTAGGTATATTCGCTATAACACTGGCGTTTATAGCCCTACATCATCGTATAGAACTTCTTTTGAATCTTGAACCCAACACCATACTATTAACTATGCCGCTTTTATCCAGTGGCTGTGTAATGGCATGGAAATGGAAAAGAGCGCGAGATTACATTGAAAAAGATGTGGAATGGTGGACACTTTTATTTTTCATGTTGCTTTTCGCGCAAGCGGGAACTCTAAAATATACTGGTGCGACTGATGTACTTGCGCAAAGATTGGTGGGGTTGGCAGGCCACAGTTTAGCAAATCTTACCGGTATAGTACTTTGGATATCTGCCATAGGTTCAAGTATATTAGATAACGTGGTATTAGTGGCTGCATTTATACCGATAATCCAGAGTTTTCAAAGTCTAAATTTAAACTTACAACCCCTATGGTGGGCACTGCTATTCGGCGGTTGTTTCGGGGGCAACATCACAATAGTAGGCTCAACGGCTAATATTATTGCTTTGGGAATAATGGAAAAGGAAAAGGATATTAAAATATCTTTTCTTCAATGGTTTTGTATAGGGTCTGTGGTGGGTATAATTACTACGAGTATTGTATGGGCAGGACTAACATTTCTGCCGTTTTACCGATAAATTCTACCGGCGATTATATGCGTGGATTCCTGCTGGAGTTTATCCCTGTAAAGCTTGTCCTCGTGAAAACGGGGAACAGGGGCAGGAATGACAGTTCACTACTCCACCGCTACCTCTTTTATCTCCAAATCAACCAGTTAACTAAACAACTTCCTATTACAGAAACAAGAGTAAATGGCAATCCTATTTTTACAAACTGGCTAAATCTCACATGATAGCCTTCTTTCTTTAAAAGACCGACTGCAACTATATTGGCGCTGGCGCCGATAGGAGTAATATTGCCACCGATACAAGTTCCTAAAAGCAATCCGAATACATAAGGATAAACTGAAAGATTCAGGGAACTAGCCAATAATTTTATTGCCGAAATCATAGCCATAGCATACGGGATATTATCAACAAAACCAGATACAAGAACCGAAACCCAGACAATTACGTTATAAAGACCAAAAGGATGTGAACCAAATTGCGCTAATTTATTTGAAAAATCCCCTATGATACCAGCGCTATTCAAACTTCCTACCAGTATAAATATTCCCGCTAAAAGAAAGAAACTTGCCCAATCGATAT
>JAGLSL010000100.1 GCA_023135785.1 bacterium | reverse complement strand
AAATTAAGGGAGAATAGAATCGTTTAATCCGGGTAAAGTGAGACACTTATATCCGAACAAAAAATTATGGATATAGAATTGAAAACTCCGAAGGAAATTCCGGTCCTGCCTTTAAGAGATACGGTCGTTTTTCCGGGTATGACTGTCCCTATAACCATAGGCAAACCCGCCAGTATAAAACTCGTAGACGATGTGTCTATCGGGGATAAATTCTGTTGCTTAGTCTTGCAGAAGAAAAAATTGGATGAAGATTCCCAGCCCGAAAATTTATATAGAGTCGGGACTTTGGCGCGGATCGTAAAAATGTTTAAACTGCCAACAAATACCGTCTACCTATTGGCGCATGGAATCGAAAGAATAAAGATAGAAGATTTCACTCAAAAAGAACCCTATATAAAAGCTCACATAAATAATATACAAGAAGAAAGAAGCGGAAGGACTCCGGAAATAGAAGCCCGAATGAGAAACCTATTGCACCAATTTAAAAAAGCGGTGTCTTTATCGCCCAAAATTCCGGAAGAAGAAAGTTATATCACCGCAATTAATATTAAAGAACCTGGGAGATTAGCTGATTTTATTATCGCAAATCTTTCTCTTAGTCCCAAAGAACAACAAGACATATTGGAAACTTTGAACCCAATAGAAAGATTAAACAAAGTAGCCAAATTCTTAAACAATGAATTGGAAGTTCTCATGTTGCAGTCAAAAATCCAAGAAGAAACAAAATCGAAACTCGGCAAAACGCAGCGTGAATATTTCTTGAGGCAACAGCTTGAATCTATAAGAAAAGAACTGGGAGAAGGGGACGAAAATGCGATAGAAATAAAGGAACTAAGAAAAAAAATAGAAGAAGTGGGAATGAGCCAAGAAGCGATGAAAGAAGCAAAGAGGGAACTTAACAGATTAGATAAACTGCCTCCGCAAGCCGCAGAATATCACGTTATACGCACATATTTAGATTGGCTCGTTTCTGTTCCTTGGAACAAAAGTACAAAAGATAATCTCGATATTAATCAGGCGGCAAAAGTATTAGACGAAGATCATCACGATTTGAAAAAAGTAAAAGACAGAATTTTAGAATTTTTAGCCGTAATGAACTTAAAGAAAGATGCAAAGGGACCAGTTCTATGTTTTGCAGGTCCGCCCGGAGTGGGAAAAACATCCCTAGGCCAATCTATTGCCAGAGCATTAGGCAGAAAATTTGTCCGATTGTCTCTTGGGGGCATAAGAGATGAAGCAGAGATAAGAGGACACAGAAGAACATATATAGGAGCCCTACCCGGCAGAATAATACAAGGGTTAAGAAGAGCAGGAACAAACAACCCTGTGTTTATGTTAGATGAAGTGGACAAGATTGGCACCGATTTTAGAGGCGACCCGTCATCTGCATTACTTGAGGTTCTAGACCCCGAACAGAATTATTCATTCAGCGACCATTATCTTGACGTTGCTTTCGACCTTTCAAAGGTAATGTTTATTACAACAGCAAACATTCTACATACTATTCCGCCTGCGCTATTAGATAGAATGGAAGTTTTGGAACTGCCCGGCTACACAGGGGAAGAAAAACTTGTAATTGCTAAAAAATTTCTATTGCCTCGTCAGATAAAAGAAAACGGTTTACCCTCGGAAAATGTAAAAATATCCGACTCTGCCATTAAAAAGATAATAAGGGAATATACACGTGAGGCAGGAGTAAGAAACGTAGAAAGAGAAATTGCCAATATCCTTAGAAAAATTGCAAAAGAAATCTCTAAAGGCAAAAAAAGACATTTTGAAGTTGACGGGAAAGATGTTGCTTCATATCTTGGCCCGGTGAAATTCTTTTCCGAAACTGCCGAGCGCACGTCTGAACCAGGCGTAGCAACAGGATTGGCATGGACTCCGCAGGGAGGAGAGATACTCTTTATAGAAGCAAACAAAATGAGCGGAAAAAAGGACCTTACTTTAACAGGCCAGTTAGGTCAAACAATGCAAGAATCTGCTAAAGCCGCTTTATCTTATGTGCGTTCCAAAGCAAAGAAACTAAAAATTGATGAAGGGTTTTTTGAAAAATATGACATACATATACATGTTCCGCAGGGAGCGGTACCGAAAGATGGTCCTTCGGCAGGAATTGCCATAGCTACCGCGCTGGTATCTCTATTAACCAATAGACTGGTAAAATACAATGTGGCTATGACAGGGGAAATCACATTGAAGGGGAAAATTTTGCCTGTGGGCGGTATTAAAGAAAAAGTGCTCGCCGCTTCCCGCGCAGGAATAAAAGAGATAATTCTACCTGCAAGAAACAAAAAGGATTTGGAAGAAATTCCTGCTCATGTCAAAAAGAGTTTGAAATTTACATTTACCAAAACACTGGATGAAGTTTTTGCGCACGCCTTGACAAACAGAAAATAAGAACTTTAAGGAATGA
>JAGLSL010000099.1 GCA_023135785.1 bacterium | reverse complement strand
TGTAAATAAGTCCGAGCAATATAGCCAGGGGAATTATAAGCCATAAGAGAATTGTGTTTTTGGAAAATGTCTTATGGGAATAATTTTCTTGATTTTGAGGATCTTTATCCTTCAAAGAATCCTCGTACAGTTTACATACTGCGGAAATCAATCCGAGAAAAAGATAAAAATAAATAGCAGAAGCCTCAAGACGCAAATTTACACATGTAAGATTATGGACAAACAACGCTATTGCCCCTGCAATTAAACCTGCATGAATAATATTTAATAAGTTTAAAGATTGTCTGTTAAAAGTTCTCACTGCTCTAGCGAAAATTATTACTAAAAACCATAGAAAAAGACCAAGCCCTATGAGCCCTATTTCACTTGCAAACTCTAAAATTTCATTATGAGCGTGGTCAGTTGCATTTACAGAATGCGGATTTAAAAAATATTCAGGAATACGAAACTGCGGATATACAATAATAAAAGTTCCCATTCCCCAGCCCAAAAACGGCCGGGCGGGTATCATCTTTAAAGTGCCATGCCAGATATTAACCCTTATTCCCACCGTACCTGTTGCTATTTCCTTTTCAAGATGTGTTTTAATTTGCGGTAGTTTCTGGATTGACCACAGGCTTCCAAGTAGGCATAAAGCAAGAACTACGGTAAGGATTGGAGTTCGCCATTTGGGTTTAAAAATCTGTCTTCTAAATAAAATTAGCGAGAAAAGTATGGAAACTGTCAATGCTAACCAGGCACCTTGTGAGTCCAAGATATACACAAGGTAAATCCCAATAATTGTTAATATAAGCAATAAAGATGAAATGAAAAAGTTTTTGCGGAAAAAATTATATATTCCCAATAAGATCACAACCGGCAAAATCGTAACCAAATATGCGGAAAAAAAGTTTGGATTTCCGAATGTGGAAATTATTACAGGATTTTTATTATAAAAATAGTCAAATAGTCCGTGTAAAGAAAGCCCGGCAAAAACTACAATTATACAGGTCACTACGCCGATTAAATCTTTTCGTCTATTTATCAGATTTACAACAACAAAATATAGAAAAAAACAAGTCAAAAGCCGACTGAATTCTCTTATACTTGCATATATGAAACTGGAAGTTAAAAGATTCAAGATTAACCATGCGGTTAAAAACAACAGGGCAATAAAAGACGGGTCTTTGTATATTAAAATTTCTCCTTCTTTAAGAGTATTGTAAAGCCATATGATAAAAATTATGATTAATAAAAATTGGGCAATCGCAAGTTTAATCAGAACATAATTAAAAGCTTGAGGCATCATTGCAAGCGCGGTAGAACAGGCAATAAGAATTATTATTGCGATATAAATGTTGTTAAAAAGATTGGGGGGAGTGTAAACAGCATTCTCACCTGCGGATTTTATTTTTTTAGATTTTTTCATTTTCGATAATTATACTCAAGTAGTTATAAAATGTCATTATTTAAAAATATACTTTGAAATACATGGAAATAACACCTTGATATAGGTCGAAATAAGGTGGAAATATATTGAGATACATGGAAAAGAAATATAATCGAAATACGTTGTCGCTATCATTAGTTTTTTAAAGTTATAGTATGTAATTTTTTTTCAGTTTTCAATCCTTTAACAACATATATCTATTGTATTTCTACCGTATATCCATTTATATCTACCGTATATCTATTTTTTGTATATCTACCTCTTATCTATTATGCTGTTGTTGTCATTAGTCAGTTTATAAAAATAAACTTTTGCCTCCCCATATTTTCTCTCGTCTATAACAGACATACCCGCCTGCTGTGAAGCGGGCAGGTTATCGATGGAAACAGGCAAATTGGTTTTGTGATGAACTCTTGCTATAACCAAACTCTCCGGTTTAATTAACGATGAAAAAGAAGCATGAGTTAATGTCTTAAAAGCAAAATCCGAATTATAAGGCGGGTCTATAAATACAATAGAAAAAGATTTTTTCATCTTTTCCATATATTCCATTGCTTCTTCAAAATCTCTGCTGAGGACGGCTATTCTTTGATCAAGTTGAAGTTTTTTAGCATTTTCCCTGATTAGCTTGATGTTTTTGTGACTTTTATCTACGAATGTAACGTTTTCCGCGCCCCGGGAAAGCGCTTCAAATCCGAACATTCCCGTTCCTGCAAACATATCCAAAACTTGGGCATCTACTACTCTATCGAATAATATGGAAAAAATAGCGTTTTTGATTTTATCTGTAATAGGTCTCAATAAAGGCGAATGCTCGGCGCACTTTAACACTCTCCCCTTCTTTTCACCGCTTGATATTCTCATATTGGTTCTAATTTTACACTTTTCCCTCAAAATTATCATAATTAGACTTTTAAAAGTCTATGGTCTTTGGTCAAAAAGGTTTGACTTTTTTTATGCCATAAGATAATCTGCTTCTATATAAAGGGGGGATTTATGAAAAAAGAAGAACAGCGCTCCGGGAAAGATAGAAGAAGAGAAACAGAACAGAGAAAATCTGCCAGTCCAAGATGTCCATGTTCAGAACGCAGAAGAGTCCAAGACAGAAGAACGAACAAAGATAGAAGAAAATCCAAATGAATCATATAATTCCTATTAAAAATAATATGAGAGTTTTAACAGCTTTAATTTTAACAGTTTTCATCTTTGTCTCTGTCATTGCATGTGCAGCAGATACAAAAACAAACCCCGCTCCTCGTACTGAAGAACAGATCTTTACGAGGGGCGGGGTAAACTTTTTAGGAAAATGGTCTTTAAACAGTGATAAAACCTTGGTTCAGGGACAAAGAACATCTGCCCAAGGAGAACTATATATTCTGCAGGAAGAAAATAGTATAACCATCAAAAGAATTTCACCTGGTCGTCATCAGGGACAAGTTATTACCACCGAAGAATTAACATTAGACGGCGAAATAAAAGATAGTGTAGTATCCGGCAAGCCTACAAAATCAGCTGTAAGTTGGTCTCCTGATGGCAAAAAAATGACAATATCTTGCCTGATTCTTTTTGCGAAAAACGATATTAGAACTACTATTGAAATATGGGAACTATCAGAAGACGGAAAATCTCTTTCAATCAATTATTCATCTAAATCTGCTAAAGGCGCACGAACAGCTCATTACGTTTATGATAGGAAATAATGAAACATTATCAAGTCATTATAATCGGCGCAGGAGCAGCTGGCTTAGTATGCGCCTTGACTGCAGGACAAAGAGGACGAAAAGTCCTTATTCTAGACCATTCTGATGCAATAGGTAGTAAAATTCTTGTTTCAGGTGGCGGACACTGCAATTTTACAAACCTTTGGGTACAGTCAGAGCACTACCTATCTAACAATCCCAAATTTTCTAAATCCGCATTAAGCCGTTTTAGCCCCAATTCTTTTATTTCACTATTGGAAAAATACAATATTGCCTATCACGAGAAAAAATCAGGGCAACTCTTTTGCGATAACAAATCTAAAGAAATTTTAAGCCTATTATTAAAAGAATGCGAAATAGGCAAAGTTGATATCAAAACCAACTGTAAAATTGAAAAGATACAAAAACAAGAACATTTCCTGATAAATACCAATTCAGAGGATTACACTGCAGAATCCTTGGTTATAGCAACAGGCGGTTTATCAATGTCTGAAATGGGCGCTTCGGGTTTTGGATATGATATAGCTAAACAGTTCGAATTAAACGTGAACCCTACCTACCCCGCTTTAGTTCCTTTTACGCTCAATGATAAACGCTTCATAGATTTGGCAGGTATCTCCTTAGATACTGTTGTTTCCTGTGAAACCCTGCACCAGTCTCGAACTAATAAAACTTCTGAACGATGCAGGGCAAGGAAATCCTTCAAAGAATCAATCCTTTTCACTCATAAAGGTTTAAGCGGTCCCGCAATACTGCAAATTTCAAACTATTGGAACAAAGGAGACGAGATTGTTATCAATCTACTGCCTGACCTTAATTTAGCCGTTCTGATAGAAAAATGGCAGAAAGAAAGACCAAAAGCAGAATTGAAAAACTTAATGAGTGAACTTTTACCTAAACGTATTGTTCTAACATTCCTTAAATTAAATAAGCCTACCGTGCCCCGCACCGAACATCAGTTTGGTTCTGGTACGCGGGTTAACCAATACAATCAAAAAGAAATAGCCCAGATTGCGGAAACCTTTCATAAATGGCGTATTACTCCATCAGGCACAGAAGGCTATAAAATAGCCGAGGTAACCAAAGGCGGAGTTGATACAAAAGAAATTTCGTCAAAAACTTTTGAATCACACAAAGTAAATGGATTATATTTTATCGGCGAAGTCTTAGACGTAACAGGTGAGCTTGGCGGATTCAACTTACACTGGGCTTGGGCATCAGGATATGCGGCAGGACAATTCGTATAATATTGACTTACGAAGAGTTAAGAGGTTTAATAAGACAAATAAAAAGGAGGAAACTGTGAATAAAAGACAGGTTCTTGATATTGTGCTTATTATTTTCGGGCTTTATTTTTTAATGTATTTTGTTCAATATATGATAATCACAACATTTCAGCTTTTCTCTATGCAAGAAAGCCAGTTTGCTAAAAATGGAGCTTATATATTTATGATGTGGGTTTATTTATTAATTCCTCTTGCAGTTTCTGCTCTCTGCCTTTTCAAGCGGGAAAAATTGCTTAATATACTTATCGGTAAATCAGAACAGAGAGAATCCCCGCAAACAAATTCAATGCCTTGTTATGGAAGATTAGCTTTTTGGATTCAAATTCTTGGTCTATATTATTTGATTTCATCGGTCGCACAAGCTATTCCACAGCTTGCTGTTATGATATTGAGGTCTTCACAATATTCTTACAAATACTTCTGGTGGCGAGAGATGGGAGGTTCTATATTAACGATTATTGTAGCTTTTTTGATAATCTGGAAAAGCGAGGTAGTAGCAAATTTTATAAATAAAATTACGAAACAACCCCAATCTAAATAAAAAAGGAGGTTTAAATGGCAAACGGTCAGCCGGAACAAAAGAAAGAAATAAAAGTTACTTGTCCGCCGCAAATGCAAAGCGGTACATATTCAAATAATATGGTAGTTATGCATACTAAAGAAGAATTCGTTATGGATTTCTTGATGGTCGTCCCGCCAACGGGAACCGTAACCTCAAGAGTAATATTAAGCCCCGGACATATGAAAAGAATGATAAAGGCATTACAGGATAATATTGCAAGATACGAATCAAAATTCGGTGTTATTAAGGCATCAGAAGAACCCAAAGGCAAAATGGGATTTCATGCGTAATTAAATACAGTTATAAATTTTAACTTACAACCCCGATTAGAGATTTAAATTTGTCATTGCGAGATCCGATGACTCCGAAAGGACGGAGTATACGGACTCTTCGGAGAATGCAATGACGAAGCAATCCAAAAAACGAGATTGCTTTACTTCGTTCGCAATGACAGAAGATAAGTTTGGGACTGCATTAGGAAGGGCAATGACTAAAGGTACTGCTCAACCACAAAATTAACAAGAATTTCCTTGCCTTTGATATGTTTTTGAATGTGCGGGTCTTGGATGGCTGATTTTAAAAGGGGTTACTTACTGGTAATTTTCTCAAGTGTTTGTTTAATCTCTTGTATAAATTTCTTACTGTTATTTATCTGTCCTTTCGCTTCTTCTTCAGAAACGATAATAAAATCCCCATAATCACTTTCTTCTCGTATATCCTTCGCTTCAGCCAAAAGTTTGCCCATATCGTTACCTACAACACCTGTTTTTACAAAGTGCTGATTAAATAAAGATATAATTCCTGAATGTTTTGCACTGTTTAAATCTTTTGTAGCAAGAATAGCTCTTGCAGCTGTAAACATTGCATAGTATGACCTTGAAATAGAATCTTTATATTTCCCTTTTTCAAAAAGTATTTTTGCTGAATCAAATTTGTCTTGACTATCCTTAATCCTATATAGAGCTAAATCCTTTTTCATAATTTAGCCCCTTCTTTTTTCAAATTCTCAATAAAAGGAGATTCTAACTCTTCATTTTTCTTGTATTCCAATTCCGAATATAACAAAGCTGAAATTTTTAGTTCATAATAAGGGTCAATGTTAAAAAGGATATTATGGATTTGGTGTCTTATCTGCGGAGTTTTTTCCTTTACTACGACAAGCAGGTCAATATCCGAATCTTGAGTATAATTACCTTTTATCTTAGAACCAAATAGGATAAGGGAAATTAAATTATTCCCTAATAATTCTCTTAATCCTTGGGAAAATTTATCTAATCCGAGCTTTTCTTTTTGATTTAGGTAATCTCTCATATTTTTAATTATACATTAACTTGTTTCTTTTGGGAATTGAGAGATAGAGCTTTTAATTTGTCATTGCGAGCTAAAAGCAAAGCAATCTCCAAGATTGCCGCACTCACTACGTTCGTTCGCAATGACAGAAGATAAGTTTGGGACTGCATTAGGAAGGGCAATGACTAAAGGTGTTACCCAACTACAAAATTAACTAACTTCCCCTTTACTACTATCGTTTTACGGATTTGTTTGCCTTCGGTGTGTTTTTGAATGTGCGGATCTGCAAGGGCTAATTTCTTCAAATTTTCTTCGGATATATTCCTGTCAACCTGCAGTGTTGCGCGTAGTTTTCCGTTTATCTGAACTATAACGGTAACGGTTTCTTCTTTGATAAGTTTCTCGTCGTATTGAGGATAAGCGTTGTTGAATACAGATGGTTCTCCCCCTACCCTTTCCCACAATTCTTCTGTGGTATGCGGAGCAAAGGGAGCAAGTAATAGAATCATTCGTTTTATTACATCTTTGCCTAATTTTTCTTTATTGGCATATCCGAAATTAATAAATTCCATAAATGCGGCGATTGGGGTATTGAATTTTACTTTGTCCAAATCGTCACAGATTTTTTTGTTTAGTTTATGAATTTCGCGTATTGCTTCATCATCGCTTTTTTCATTCTTTGCGCATTCAAGCGTTAGATTCCATAATCGTTCCAGAAATCTATAAACGCCTTTTACGCCATGCGTATTCCAGGAGATTGCCTGATCAAAAGGTCCCATAAACAGTTCGTATATTCTTAAAGTATCTGCGCCGTAGGTTTTGATGATGTCGTCGGGGTTGATTACATTGCCGAATGACTTTGACATTTTTCTTCCGTCTTCAGCCAAGACCATGCCGTGAGCTGTCCGTTTTTGGTAAGGTTCGCAAGTCGGAGCAACACCGATATCGTATAGGAATTTGTATATGAAGCGAGAATATAACAAATGCAGTGTCGTGTGTTCCATTCCGCCGTTATACCAGTCCACAGGCATCCAATATTTAAGTTTTTTGGGGTCTGCCAAAGCTTTGTCGTTTTTGGCATCGGTATAGCGCATAAAGTACCAATTTGAGCCCGCCCAGTTAGGCATTGTGTCTGTTTCTCTCTTAGCATCTGCTTTGCATTTAGGGCATTTTACATTAACCCATTCTTTGATATCCGCCAAAGGCGATTCGCCTGTCGCTGTGGGCTCGTATTTTTCAACATAAGGGAGTTTTACGGGTAAATCTCCTTCGGGAACAGGCACTATTCCACATTTATCGCAGTGAATTATGGGTATCGGTTCGCCCCAATAATGCTGACGTGAGAATATCCAGTCGCGGAGTTTATACTGGATTATCTTGCGACCTAAGTTCTTTGTTTTGAGCCATTCGGTGATTTTTTCTATTGCTCCCTCTGAAGAGAGTCCATCAAAATGGCCTGAATTGATTAAGGTGCCGTAATCAACAAACGCATCTTTTGATATATTTCCGCCCCGCCCAGCAAGATTTGGCGGGCAGGCCGATACAACTTCTTTAACATCAATTTTATATTTCTTGGCAAAGTCGTAATCCCTGTAATCGTGCGCGGGGACTACCATTACAGCGCCGCCGCCGTAAGTGGCAATTACATAATCGCCTATCCAGACAGGCACCTTTTCTTTAGTTAGAGGATGGATACAATAAGAGCCGGTGAAAACGCCTGTTTTTTCTTTTTCTATTTTTGTTCTTTCAAATTCACTTTTTGTTTTGGATTCTTTAATGTAGTTTTTTATTTCTGTCCTCTGTCTTCTGTCCTCTGTCTTCTGTCCTCTGTCCTTGAGGAGCAAAGTGACGATAGGATGTTCCGGCGCTAATACGATTGCTGTTACACCAAAAAGCGTGTCTGCTCTTGTTGTAAATACGCTGATTTTATCTTCCGCATTAGCTATTTTAAAATCAATCTCCGTGCCGAAACTTTTGCCAATCCAATTAATCTGCTGAAGTTTGATTTTTTCCAGATAATCAAGGTCTTTTAAATCGTCAATTAATCTGTCTGCATATTTGGTAATTTTCAACATCCATTGTTTCTGTTCTCTGCGTTCTACTTCGGCTCCGCATCTTTCGCACTTGCCTTGCACTACTTCTTCGTTTGCAAGCCCGATTTTGCAGGACGGACACCAGTTAATCGGTATTTCGGATTGATAAGCCATATCCTTTTTGAACAGTTGCAGAAATATCCATTGTGTCCATTTGTAGTATTTCGGGTCGGTAGTATCTACTTCCCTACTCCAGTCAAAAGACATACCTAAACTTTTTAGACTTTTTTTGAAGTTTGCAATATTTTTCGCTGTGGCGACTTCGGGATGTATACCATTTTTTATTGCGTAATTCTCCGTAGGCAGACCGAATGCATCCCAACCTATGGGATATAGGACATTAAATCCATTCATTCTTTTCTTGCGGGATATGGTGTCTAATGCGGAATAGCTTCTGCAATGACCTACATGAAGCCCGTCTCCTGAAGGGTATGGGAATTCGATTAAGATATAAAATTTTTGTTTTTCGGAGAAATCTTGTGCCTGAGAGGAATTGTTATCTTCCCAAAATTTCTGCCACTTTTTTTCTATTTCTTTAAAAGGATAATTCATATTTTCGTAATTGGTAAACCGTAAATGGCTCCGATGTTACATCGGAGCGCTTTACGCTTGCCTGCTTGCCAATGAATTGGTTTAATATGCCGATAAATCGGCAGCTACAGTAAAATTAGAAATATATGGAAATGTGTTGAAATAAATTGAAATACGTTGTCGCTATCATTAGTTTTTTAAAGTTATAGTATGTAATTTTTTTTAGTTTCCAATCCTTTAACAACATATATCTATTGTATCTCTATTTTTTGATTTTTATTATCTCCATGTATATCTATTTATTTCCCTTTATATCTACTGTATATCTATGTATCTTATTTCTTCGGTCTCAGGTCTAAGTTTGACGATTATAAAGCCGTTTGCATATACAGTCAAATAACAACTTTTTATAGTATAATTATGTCATGAATCATTCGATAAAAACAGGTTTTAGTTTCGGCTTGACTTCTGCGACGATAACGACGCTCGGTTTGATGGTGGGATTGAATGCCGGCACTCATTCAAAACAAGCTGTTATAGGCGGCATATTGATAATTGCCGTGGCAGACGCTTTCTCGGACGCATTAGGTATTCATATTAGCGAGGAGTCCGAAAACAAGCACACTACCAAACAGATATGGGTATCGACGATTTCCACATTCATTACAAAGTTCATTTTTGCATTGACATTTGTTATTCCCGTTTTGTTATTGGAACTTTCAGTAGCAATCGTCGTAAGTGTAGTTTGGGGATTGACGATATTAGGCATTTTTAGTTTCAAAATTGCCAGAGAACAAAATGCAAAAACTTGGAAAGTAATTTTTGAACATCTGTTTATCGCTTCATTGGTTATATTCATAACTCATTATCTTGGGAATTGGATATCGTTGATATTCGGCAACTGATTAAATCCTTTCTAAAGGGCGAGGCATTAAAACAATAACAAAAAAATGGATTCCTGCTTACTACATGCAGGAATGACAGCTCACAAGGATGGATTCCTGCTGGAGTTTGTATTCTTAGATTCCCGCCTGCCACTAAAGATTGGCGGGTAAACATTCGCGGGAATGACAAAAAGGGGAGTTTACCCCTGTGAAACTTGTCCTCGTGAAAACGGGGAACAGGGGCAGGAATGACAGCTTACAAGGATGGATTTTTGCTTACTACATACAGGAATGAGGGGTTTTTATCCCCAATAGAAACACTTGGGGACAAATCTATTTATGACGAAGTGTGTCATTCCCGAATAGCTTTTATCGGGAATCTAAAAAAATACATTTCGGCAAATATTCGGTAAACAATGCATAAACAATATTTTGTATATATACTGGCAAGTAGGAAAAACGGCACATTGTGTATAGGTGTTACGAATGATTTGATTAAGAGAGTATATGGACATAAACATAATTTAGTTGAAGGTTTTACCCAAAAGTATAATGTGCATCGTTTAGTGTATTTTGAAACCACTGAAGATATAAATAGTGCAATCCATCGTGAAAAATGCATAAAAAAATGGAAAAGAACTTGGAAAATACAATTGATTGAGAAAGACAATCCTACTTGGGCAGATTTATATGACGCTTTGCTATAAATGGAATGGATTCCTGCTTGCGCAGGAATGACAGCTTGCAAGAATGGATTCCTGATAGAGTTTGTATTCTTAGATTCCCGCGTTCGCGGGAATGACAAAAAGAGGAGTTTACCCCTGGGGAAAAGAAGGACATCATTGGATTCCTGCTTACTACATGCAGGAATGACAGCTCACAAGAAAATGGATTCCTGCTTACTACATGCAGGAATGACAGGGGGAACAACGAACAGGAATGACAAAAGAAAAAGGAGACAGTTTTGTTGAGAAACTGTCTCCTTAACTTTTTAATATCGTTTCTTTTATATTCCTTTTAGCTTTTCCACACGAACTTTACTTACCTTTGGCTTGTTAATCGTATTAGGCATCCAGTCGGGAGCATTATCGGGTTTCTTAACTTTTACCACTGAGCCTTTAAAAACGTGAATGCGGTAAAGGCCGTCTTTTTTCTTGCCGTGTTCTCTTAATTTTATAAGACCGTCTTTATCCTTCAATCCGCGTGTAGCCGCTTTCAAAGCCGCTCCGCGTGCGCCTTTGCTCTTGAAAACATTTTTTTCCTTCTTGCCTATCCTTAAAGAATAAACTTTGGCTTCAGCCATTTTAAACCTCCTTTGTTTAGTTTTTGTCATTGCGAGCCTGAACGCAGTAAGGGCGTGGCAATCTCAAACATGAGTAACGAGATTGCTTCGTCGCCTTCGGCTTCTCGCAATGACACATAGTCCATTTGTATGGGCTCTTAACCTCGCCGATAAATCGGCAACTACATGTTTTGCTCTACCCTACTCAAATTCCTAATTACCAATTTCTAATTCCTAATGAAATGCCCAATGTCTTAAAAATCTTACGCATCTTATTATTTACGGATTCGCCAAGAAACCTGTATTATTCAGAGCACTAATATAACAATTTGGAATATACTTCGCTGCAGCCGCCTGCTTCTCAGCAGCAGGAAGGGCATCATCCCATGTGCACCAGTCAACATGACCGTCAATTATGAGCGCGTTGACACCGCTCGCTCCATGGTTGTGGTTGTTGGAGTAGCTACCTGCGCGATTAGTTAAGTCGTACCACCATCTCCCTACCCCAAAAGAAGAGTATTGTCCTGCATTATCAACTACCAGACATTGCATATTCCCCTTATAAGCAGTTGGTATCTGTGTATTAGAAGAGTACACAGACAGGGAACTTAAACCCCATGCATACGCATATGAAATTTCAGGTTTATTGACAACATTATAGCGTGGACGGGTCAAGTGGTTGTCCTCAGACTTGACTCCGATCCTGTTACTTGGACAATGGAATATAGGACCTGTCGTATACCTACCCTTACTTACCAGAATCCGAAAAGCTCTCGCGGTGTAAGGGCGCACCGTACTATATTGAGGAAACCTCTCACCCCAGTCGCCAGCATACATCATTAAGCCGGTGCCTATCTGTTTGAGGTTGCTTTTGCAAGCTCCTCTTCTTGCGGATTCTCTTGCTCTGCTAAGCGCTGGCATTAACATAGCGGCCAAAATCCCGATTATAGCGACAACAACCAAAAGCTCTATGAGGGTGAAACCGAGCGAAAAACCTTCTCTTTTTCCTATTCTTCTCATCATGTTTATTTACCTCCCTTGTTTAGACTAAAGACAAAAGACCGAAGACTAAAGACCTTAAACATTTTTGACCTCTTTACCTACTGA
>JAGLSL010000098.1 GCA_023135785.1 bacterium | reverse complement strand
TAGCGGCTTTGGGGAATAAAAAAGAACTTTTGCCGTTAATATCACTTGGATTTAAGCTCTTTGACTGCAAAAACCTGGAAGAAGCTGAGGATTTAATTAAAAATTTAAGCGCCCAAGGCTATGAGATGGTTATTATTGCCGAAAATATAGCCCAGACAAATCAGAAGTTGTTCTTAAAAATTATTAAAAGCTTCCCGCTTGCTATTTTAGTTTTACCTCAACCTGCCTCGCCTGCTCATCAAGGCGGGCATAAAACAAGAAGCAATTTCGCGAAAAATATGGTAAAAAAGATAATAAAAGAAGCAGTGGGCTTTTAACGCTAAAATTTTAGAATAAAATCGTCGGTATTTAATATTTTTGAAAAAGAAAATAAATGGTTGTCGTGTGCGGATGTTAGCTCAAGGTATTTGACAATAGCTTTCGTCCTTTAGTAAACTGCTTTGTCAAATAAGCAGAGAATGGAAAGTGGTCATATAAGGTTATTTTGTTCACAACGGGACAGGCAAGTATAGGGGAATCTTTTCTCTGCTCTCTTGCTACTCGTTGCTATCGGACGTAAGCGAGGGAATAATATGGCATGGAAGAGAAGCGTAGAATATATATTAAAACCTAAAAAGAGAAAAGGCATACCTGAAGGGCTTTGGTCAAAATGTCTTGCTTGCTCAAGAATTCTTTATACGGAGCAATTGATAAAAAACTTTAAGGTTTGTCCAAAATGTGGCTACCATTTTCGATTATCTGCAAAAGAAAGATTATCTCAATTATTAGAAGACGACACCTTTGAGGAATTGGATGCCAATCTTGAATCGGTTGACCCACTAAAGTTTGAAGACAGCAAAAAATATCCACAGAGAATTAAAGAAGCGCAAGAAAAGACAGGTCTAAAAGAAGCTGTCATCACGGGGGAGGGGGTAATAGGGACATATAAAGTGGCTGTCGGGTTTTTCGACTTCCCGTTTTTGGGTGGGAGTATGGCTTCTGTTGTCGGCGAAAAAATCTGTCGCTTAATAGAAGCGGCAGGAGAAAAGAAACTCCCATTGGTAATTGTTTCTGCATCCGGAGGCGCAAGAATGCAGGAAGGAATTTTATCTCTTATGCAAATGGCAAAAACGTCCGCAGCGCTTAGTTTTTATAGTAAAAAGGCATTACCCTATATCTCTGTTTTAACCGACCCTACTACGGGAGGTGTTTCTGCTTCTTTTGCTTTTTTAGCGGACATAATTATTGCCGAACAGGGAGCTTTAATCGGTTTTGCGGGCCCAAGAGTAATTGAACAAACCGTTAGACAAAAATTACCGGATAAGTTTCAAAAAGCGGAGTTTTTACTGGAACACGGAATGGTAGACATGGTGGTTCACAGAAAGAATTTAAAGCAGGTATTGCTCAAAATTTTTAAGTTGTTCTATATTAAATCTGTTAGTTCTACCCGCCAGGATCCGGTAGTAGGGATTGAACGAAAAAATTCTAATATAAATAAAGGTTAAAATCGCAAATGAAAAATAAAATCGTTAAAAAATCGCTTTTTTACAGCTCTGCTATTTTGATACTCGTACTATTGCTAACAATTTTTTCTTCTTTTCCAATGGCAGCCGAAAATTCAGATGAATTACCTTTTGTCTTGGAACAGGATAATCTTGAGACGGGAATTGAAAATTCATCCTCGCTTGCTCCTGCCCAGTCAGAGCGGGTTGGTTTGCCGGAAAAAGAAATTGTTCCCACAGTAAAAAGAATAGAAGTTTCGGGAAACAAAAGAATTTCCACAATGATAATTATTTCCAGGATACAGACAAGAGAAGAAGAAGTTCTTTCCGACAAAATCATATCTGAAGATATAAAGAATATTTATGCGCTTGGTTATTTTTCTAATATATCGGTTGCATCTACTCCTTTTGAGGGAGGCATTAAGGTTATATACACAGTTGTAGAGAAACCTTATGTGGAGAAAATTGAACTTACAGGAAATCGTGAGATTAAAGAGGAAGAAATAGAGAGAGTTATGGCTATTTCGGCTGGTGATATCTTTGGGGAAAAGAACTTAGACGAAGATATCAAAAGAATAATAGAATTATACGAAAAGAAGGGATACTATAAAACCCAGATTACGCCTGAGATAAAAACAAGGGAAGAAGAGAAAAGAGTTGATATTGTTCTTAATATTGAAGAAGGTCCAAGAACTCGGGTAAAAGAAATTAAAATATTGGGCAATAAAAATGTTCCAGAAAAGCAAATACGGGCGAGAATGGAAACGAAAACAGCCCAATTTTTTAGAAGAGGTATTTTTGGCAAAGAAGAGTTTGAGAGAGATATTGAAATGATAACTGCCGTTTGCCGGTCATTTGGTTATTTAGATGCGGAAATAGTAAATTATGATTTAAACTATACACATGAAGGCAGGCTTCTTTTTATTACCATAGAGATTGTCGAAGGAGAGCTTTATACGGTTAGGGAAGTCAATATTACGGGGAACACCCTGTTTGAAACCGAAGTATTATTAAATAAACTCCGTATTAAAGAAGGCGACCCATATAATCCATACAGCGTGCCGGAAGATATCGGAATCCTCAAAAATTTTTATGCGCAAAAGGGTTATATTGTTACGCAGATATGGGATGAACCATTCATAGATAAAGAGAAATTGGAAATTAGAACGACA
>JAGLSL010000097.1 GCA_023135785.1 bacterium | reverse complement strand
TTAGTTTTTTGAAGTTATAGTATGTAATTTTTTTAGTTTTCAATCCTTTAACAATATATATCCATGTATATCCATATATCTCTTAAGTACGATTATATTCTGCTTTATGAAGCGCAGTTTGTCAACCCCGCAAGAGATTTAACAACCCACCCCTTAAGTTCTATATAGAGTAATAATTGCTTGTGATGTTAATAAGTATTCAGTGCTTTTTTAAATCTTCAACGGGGTCAAGCCCCGTTAATTTATAACAAGATGCTATAAGGTCAGCAAAAAAATAGGACATATCTTCACACATTCCTGTCCCACTCTGTCATTGCGAGGGAGTCCCGCTGAAAGCGGGAAAGATAGCAAAAAAATTGCGGTTTGGGATAATGGTTTTGGAATAACAATTTCTATACTTTTTAATAAGTCCTGTTTTTGATAATATAAGAAGTTAGAAATGATTAAAACTCGTCACACATACGAGATAAACATAGAGAGGATAATAATGAAATTTAAAAGATTAGGCAAGATTCTCGGTATTATCGTCGCATCTGTTCTATTGCTTATTATCATAGCAATGTTCTCGCTCAACATTTTTTTGAAATCCGAGAGCTTCAAAAAAATCGTTATCAATAGAATAGAAACTGCTTTAAAAGTGCCTGTAGAAATGGGAAGTTTTCAGACAAACATATTTTCGGGAGTTCAAATCGACAATTTCAATATTAAAAACCCAACTGATTTCCCTGAAGGATATTCTATAAAAACAGAATCTATTATTTTAAAATACGATTTATATGGCCTGCTTCGTCAAAACTTCAGAATAGAAGAAATACAACTTGTGCGTCCCGACATTAATCTCTTACAGAAAAATGATGGGACATGGAATCTGCCCATTACTTCATCGGACAAAAAGACAGGGTCAAGCAAAGACCTGCCCGCTTCGCAGCCCTCGGCTTCGCCGAGAGGCGAGCAAGCGAGAGCGATGATGTTGCCATTTATAGCAGACAACGTCCAGATAATTGACGGCAATTTAACATTAACAAAAGCAGGAGAACTTCCTTTGCTTTCAATCCAAAATTTCACGATAAGATTAAAAATTCATAGCATCAATTCTTTTCCGAATATAGATTTGAATCTTTCAGCCAACAAAGTGGACTCTCCTATGACGTCCCCAATTAAAGACATAAAGGCAAATTTAAAAACATCCGAAGGGTTGGCATCTCTTAATAATCTTTCTCTTAATATTTCAGGAGGTTCGATTGAGATGAAAGGCGATTCTACTTTACCGTCAAAAGATAAAGCTGCCGAATACACCGCAACTATATCGGTAAAAAATATTGATTTGGAAACACTGATTAGCCAGTTTATTCCCGAAGCAAAAGAATTATTAAAGGGAGTTGTTGATGCAGATATTACCATCAAAGGACAGGGATTTGACACCAAAGCTGATATAAAATTTTCCATCCCATCACTTTTAGTCCAAGATAAAATAAAAATAGAACAAGTAAAAGGTAATATTAATTATGCTGATTTCGATTTTATAATCTCCGATATTACTATGAACGTTTTTGGAGGTAATGTTGCAGGAAAGGGAACAGGAACACTGGCAAGTATGTTAAACCCCGAATTTAATTTAGCATTTAATGTTAGCAATATAGACACAGGCGCCGCGCTTACCGCTTTAGGACAAGATGCATCGCTTGCCCAAGGCAAATTATCGGGCAATATAAACGCATCCGGAAATATATCCAATATAAAGGCAAACGGTAGAATGTCTTCCAATAAACTTAATATTAAAAAAATGGGGGACTTGACCGACATTATCGCGCCGTTTAAAGCTACATTAACAAAACAAAACAAGGAAGTTAATATAGAAAATTTCAGCGCAAAAATTTACGGCGGTTCAGTCGGAGGTAAAGCTAATATAACATTCGACAAGAACGGAGCATCTAAATATTCCACAACATTGAACCTGTCAGGCCTTGAGGCAGGAAATGCTTTGAAACAGTTAGCTGGTAAAGCATTCCTGACAGGAAAAACAGATGGGAATATACAACTGGCAGGTCAAGGCACAGATATAAATACACTTACAGGCAGTACAGATATCATATTCAAAAACGGCAAATTAGCTACACACCCCATACAGAATCTTTTATCCGTATTTATACCGTCTCTTAAAACAATTAATTTTGTGGCCGCAAAGTTTCTTTCAACAATAGGAAACGGGAAAGTCAACATAAAAGCCGCCACATTAGAAAATCCGCAACTTTTAATGTATTACGGCAAAGGACAAATGAAACTCTCAAATCAGAAACTTAAAATACCATCACATCTTTCAATGAGATGTAATGCAGTTGCAAGAATACCACTGGTAAGCGGAGCATTTGTCAGAGAAGATGAAAACTGGTGCGGCATAGATTTTAATATACTCGGCACTATTTCCAAGCCAAAATCCGATCTCGGAGATAAACTCAAGGGTCAAGCCATTGGCAGTGCAATTGAACAGATATTCGGCGGCGATAAAGACAAGGAAGATAAAGGCGGTGGTGGAATAGGAGATTTATTGGAAGGTATATTTAAGTAAAGGAAATACAGTAGAAATACAGTAGATATACAATAGAAATACGTAGTAAGAAACAATTTATTTCCATATATTTCTATCTATTTCAATTATATTTCTTTTCTACATATTTTTTATTGCCACAGTAATTTTTTTATTTATAAAGAGAAAGTCCAAGGATAGAATTGCTCGCTTTGCAACAGATGGGGTAAATCTAATTTATATATATTGGTCTACATTCTGGGAATCTACTATCATTGTTAATTCCCAAAATTTAATTTACGGATAAAATAGTATTTTGCAGGAATTTTTTGCTTCTACGGCAAGTTTCAAGCCATTCTGGAAATCTTTCAACGACAGACGATGGCTGATAATAGAAGTAGCATCTTTTAACTTGCCATTTACAAACATATCAAAAATTTCTTTCTGTTCTATTGGCGTAGACGAATAAGTTCCTAACATCAGCGTCTCGTGGTATATAAGATTGGGATCAATTTGAACTCTCGTATCATCAGGCACCTGCGCAAATATACTTAGTTTACCCCCTACTCTGATGATATCTAAAGCTTCCCGAACAGCTTCTTCGTTGCCTGCGCTTACAATAACTATATCGGAATCCCCGAATTTGTCTATTTTCTCAAACTTTATATTAAGCGTATCTTCTGCGCCTAACTCTTTAGCAAACTCAAGCCGTGAATCCACAACGTCAACCAAACGGATTTTTTCTACTCCAATTGTTTTTAAAAGAATAAGATGCATAATCCCTGAAGGTCCTGCTCCAATTATGGTTACCACATCGTCAGGAAGAATTTGAATTCTTTTTATATTTCTCCAGGCGCAAGCAAAAGGCTCTATCAGAACCGCATCCTCGTCGCTTAAAGAATCGGGCAATGACAAGACATTGTTTTTCACCAATTCTTTGGGAACTTTTATAAACTCAGCGAAACCGCCGGGTTGGATATTTGTACTTTTAAAAAGTTCACATAAAGAAAAAGTCCCCTGCTTACAATATTTACAGGAAAAACATGGAGTATGATGGCTTACAAATACTCGTTCGCCAACTTTGAAATTTCTAACATTTCTACCCTGTTTTTCAATGGTTCCGACTACTTCATGTCCCAAAACAGAACCTGACTGAACAGATTCCTGTTGTATTTTGTAGATATCTGTTCCGCACAGACCGCATATTTTAACCTTTATAAGAAGTTCGTCGTCTGTAATAGTGGGAACGGGAATATCTTCATATTTGATATGGCAAGAAGAATAAAAAACTTGCGCTTTCATTGAACATCCTCCATTTTAAGTATAACCGAATTTCTGTTTTCCCATCCATCAATTTGCGCTGTATAAGCTAAATCTATGATGTCCTGCTTGTTCAAAACATTTAAATAATCCGCTTTACCAAAACCGATAACTTCTCTATGAACCCCGCCCTTCCTAAAATTTGTTGTAAAAGGAAGGGCGGGATGAAATTTTTCATCTTTTACCCAGAATTTTATATGATTGGAACCGACTTTTTT
>JAGLSL010000096.1 GCA_023135785.1 bacterium | reverse complement strand
CAGGATTAAACCTTGACGGACAAGCGTTAGGCACAGAGGTAATATTGCTCAGTGATAACCCCGGCACACAATTTACTTTTGACGTCACGGGCGGCGCACAAACTGTAAACCGTGTTAATGTTACAGATTCCGCCGCATCAGGCAACGACATCACCGCCACAAACTCTATTAATGGTGGAGGAAATGACAATGGCACGGGTACACCAGAATGGGTTTTCGGGACAGTAACAAGATATTGGATAAGTGCTACTGACCAAGATTGGGATGACAACAATAACTGGGCATTAACTTCAGGCGGTGCAGGTGGTGTAAACTTCCCGGGCGCAATTGATACGGCTATATTTGACGGTAATGGTGCCGGGAACTGCATACTTGATGCAAATTTGTCTACAAATATAATTGAACTACAAGGCGCAGCTGATCCTAACGGCGCTTATGCCGGAAGGCTTGACGCAAACGGTCTTGATATTACCGTGAATTCTACATTAGATATAACCGGTGGTGAGCTTGAACTTGATGCCGGCTCTAATTTAGAAATAAATGGCGTGCTTACAATAGACGGTGGAACATTAGACGGATTAAACGGAACAATAAATGCCGACGATAACATTGTTCTTTCAAGCGGCACACTAACAGCTCCGTCTGGAAATTTTTCTCTTGATAGTGATTTTACCATCTCAGGAGGCGCATTCGCTCATTCTTCGGGAACTCTTATCTTTGCCGGAACCACCATATTAACAAGCAACACGGAAACATTAAACAATGTACAAATCGGAACAGGAGCTGTGGGAGGTTCACTAACTCTTGCCGACCAAGCAGATATAAACGGAAACCTAACTGTTCTAAATGGAGCGGCAACTACCCTTAACCTTGGAGGACAAACGCTTTTATTCAGCGGTTCAACCTTTAACCTGACTAACCTTGATATATTTACAGAGACGGGTTCTACCGTAACCTTTAATGGAGCTGCCCTGCAGACAGTAACAAGTATTTCTGAAACCTATAATATTATTACCGTTACCAACGCTTCGGCAGGAGGTGTTGCATTTGCTGATGATTTTACCACTGCAACTCTTAATGATATCACACCAAACTCTAAACTCACTTTTAACGACGGCGATACATATACAATAACAGGCGCAGCAGGATTAAACCTTGACGGACAAGCGTTAGGCACAGAGGTAATAATACTTAGTGATACCCTCGGCACACAATTTACCCTTGATTTGACAGGCGGCGCACAAACTGTAAACCGTGTTAATGTTACAGATTCTGCCGCATCAAGTAACAACATAACTGCTAATAATTCCGTCAATAACGGCGGTAATGATGATGGCGACCCTGTTCCTCACTGGATATTTAGTAATGTAACTATCACTTTTCCTTCTGCGGGCACCACTGTAGGTCAAACACCAACAGTTATCGGAACTGCTTCACCTGGGAATATTGTAGTTTTAAAAGGAACCGTAGGAGCTGTACCTTTACAACAAGTAGCTGCTGCAACTGCTGATGCTCTGGGCAATTATATAATAATGCAATCCAATTATACTTCTAATTTGGACATAGTAGCTCCTAACAGTATAAGAGCCGAAGTAGGAGTAATTCAAAGTCCTCTTTTAAATATTAATGTTGTTGCAACACCAACTTCCAATCAAGTTCCAACTATTATTTCACCTGCCGAAGGAAGTCCTGTAAACGGAAATAAACCAACCATTACTGGAAAAGGGTTAGCGGGACAAACAGTAACTTTAACAGTTAAGGATGCAGCCGGTAATCTGCTTTTGACCGATATTGCTACTACTATAGTAGATGGTTTGGGAAACTGGACAATCTCAAGTCTGGATTATACTACCAACTTAGTAAAAGGAATAAATTATTTAAGTGTAACTGTTTCAGGTACTGTAAGCGATATAAAAACTATCAGCTTAACTGACCCTTTCGGTATAGTATTTGATTCTACAACTGATAACCCCATTGGAGGGGCAACGGTAACTATTTTTACTTCTGCAGGCGTACAGTGCTCTCCGGGTGTACAAATCGCTGCGACTGACTTAAATCCGCAAATAACCGGTGCAGACGGCGCATATAGTTTCCTGACTATCAACGGGAATTTTTATATCACTGTAAACGCATTGGGGTATACTTATCCTTCCGTTAAAACCAGTTTCCCTGCTGGAAGGGTAGTTGTGAACGGCTCTAAAGGGGAGGTCTTTACAGTAGCAGGCGTAATTATAGAAATGGACCATCCTCTTGACTCGGGTAATCAGCTCTTAAGAATCAAGAAAGATGTTAATAAAAAAGAGGTGGTTATCGGCGATATAGTTACATATACGGTAACAATAAAAAATGAAACCGCGTCTGATGTAACAAATGTTTACTTGGAAGATATGATTCCGGCCGGCTTTAAATATATAAATGACAGAGCAATCCTAGATAATAGGAAAATATCCAATCCCACAGGAAATCGTCCAATCACATTTAATATCGGCACAGTTTCTTCCGGTCAAACAAGAACTTTAAAATATCAATTAGTAGTTGGCTCCGGCGTAACTACAGGCAATTATAAAAATTCAGCTGTGTGTAAATATTCTGACGGGACAATCATATCCAATAAAGATTCTGAAACCGTCCAAGTTACACTGGATCCATTATTTGATTTGGGAACGGTAATCGGTAAGGTATTTCGGGATATAAATGAAGACGGAAAACAGAAAAGAGAGGACAAACAAGAAACCGGCATTGGTGGTGTGCAAATAGTTATGGAAGATGGCACAATTGTTACCACAGATGCTGATGGCAAATACCACATACCTGCAATTTTACCCGGAAGACATGTGTTAAGGATTGATGAAAGGACCTTGCCCAAAGGCGCATATTTAACCACTGATAAAGTTGTCATAGTGGATATTACGCCAGGCATACTCTCCAAAGTAAACTTTGGAGTAAATTCAAATATCAAATATCAAAAATCAAATATACAAATCAAAAATCAAAATGTTAGTACTACCAAAGAAAAAGAGAATGAGAAAAGTCCCGTCATTGTGAGCCCCGACAAGTCGGGGCGTGGCAATCTCAAGGGGATTGATTCGTCACCTTCGGCTCCTCGCAATGACACATCAGAGTTGGCAGAAGACAGAGGACAGAGGACAGAAGACAGAATATCTGCAAAAGATAAACAGATAAACACGCAAACCTACACACCGGATAATCAAGAAGAAAATCATCTATTCTTCATCGCAATGGGCGATGGCAAAGCAGGCTATAATTTTAATAAAGGTGACATGGAACCGGTTGAAGATAACGATAAATTTAATGAAGGATTCTGGTCCGAAGGAAAATTCGCTTATTACTTAAAAGGAAAAATTAAAGGTAAATATTTAATTACTTCGAGTTTGGATACCCAAAGAGAACAAAAAGAATTGTTCCGGAATTTAGACCCTGACAAATATTACCCGGTCTACGGAGATGCTTCTACTATAAATTATGATGCGACAAATACTCAAGGAAGACTTTATCTTTTAATAGAATGGGATAAATCTAGGGTCTTATGGGGTAATTATGTAACCGGCATGACAGATACGGAATTTGCCCAGTTCAACCGCACCTTATACGGCGGGAAAATACATTTTGAAAGTGTATCCTCTACTAAATTCGCAGAACCTGTCACAAAACTGATTGTCTTTGATGCGCGCGCTAAACAAAGAGCGGCGCATAATGAATTTGTCGGCACAGGCGGTTCGCTCTTCTATTTAAAACACTCTAACATCATTGAGGGTTCCGAAAAAATAAAGATTGAAATCAGAGATAAAATAACCGGTATTGTCCTAACCACAAAACAAATGCAGTCAGGTTTTGACTATGAAATTGATTATTCAAACGGTAGAGTAATTTTTGGGCAATCCGTTTCTTCTATCGCTGAATCAAGTTCTATTATTTCATCCCAGTTATTGGATGGTAATTCTGTTTATGTGGTAGTGGACTACGAATATGAAACTAAAGATAATTATGATAAAGGTACTCAAGGTGTACGTCTACAGCAATCTTTTACGGATTATGTAAGAATCGGCGGGACTTATGTAGAAGAACAGCAACTAGACAAGGATTACAAACTAAAAGGATTAGACGCAACTCTGCATTTAGGAAAGAATGTTACTATAACCGCCGAACAGGCAGAAAGCATTTCCGAACAAGCAGGGAATTTTATTTCTACCAACGGAGGATTAAGCTTCACTGAACTTTCTACTTCAGATAAAGATAAAGGTAAAGCTTATGGAATAAAAACAGAAGCATATCTTTTTGATAAATTGGGTTTAACAAGTTATTATAAAAAAATCGCAAAAGATTTTTCTTCCACTTCCACAATTTCCCAGCAAGGCAAAGAATTATTCGGGACAGGAATGACTTGGGATATAAACTCAAAAACAAAATTGGCAGTATCGCACAATGTGCAAAAACTCATTGATGACGGAAATTCTCAAACTCAACTACAAGTAGGTGCCGAGGAAACAAAAACTACCTCTGCCCAGCTAACACATCAAATGGAGAAATTGCGGCTTACCGGCGAATATAAACATCAAGATGTAAAAGAAAAATTAGACCAGTTCCAGTCGCAGACAAACACAGACGAAGATACGGTTGCAGTAAAAGCGGATTATAAATTAACAGAAAAAGTCGGCGTATCTTTAGAGCAACAGACAACGTTGAGAGGTGAAACAAATAACCAGACCTCCGTGGGTGTAAGCGCTCAGCCCAACGAGCATTTATTTTTCAAAGCAAAACAAACTGTCGGCACGGAAGGTTCTGCTACAAGCGTAGGAACAACGGTAAATATAAACGATAAAATATCTGCACATACAACCCTTACTGTCGCCGATTCTATGGAAAAAGGCCAAACCCAATCGGTTGTTGTCGGTTCTCAACAAAAAGTTAACGAAGGATTAGTTCTTACTACAGACAAAACATATGCAAAAAACAGAGATACGTTGATTGAAGGTAATACATTAGGTTTAACTAAAGAAAAAGATAACCGAAAATTAAAGGGGGCTTTTACACAACAACGGTCTCAAAACAATACTGAAACCGCCAATACCAATATCTTTGGTTTATCAGGTGATATTAACGATAAATTAGCTATGATGGGGAGTTTCGAGCGCGGAGTTGTCCAAAATCACGATGGCACACAAGCAACACGCAGTGCAGGAGCTTTGGGAGTAAGTTATGTAGATAAAAACCCTGAAACGGACAATATTCGTCTTCAAGCATCAAGCAAATTAGAACTTCGCACAGATGACGGCGAAGAAGACAAAAAACAATATCTTATATATAACGCCCTTAAATGGCAATCCACTATAAATACAACTCTTTTTGCCAAAATAAATATATCGCAGACCGAGAATACCAGCAATGACTCAACCGAAGCGCAATATAAAGAATTGGTAACAGGAGCAGCTTACAGACCAATATATTTTGACCGACTAAATCTTCTTGCAAGATATACATATTTAGAGGATAGCTTACCTTCGGACCAAACTGATTTCTCTGATATTGAAGAAGAAAGAGCGCACACTTTATCGGGAGAGCTTGCATATGATT
>JAGLSL010000095.1 GCA_023135785.1 bacterium | reverse complement strand
AACCTACCCGCGGCATTGATGTTGGAGCTAAGTCAGAGATACACCGACTGATAGGGGAATTGACAAGGCAGGGCATGGCCGTGGTCATGGTCTCAAGTGAATTGTCGGAGATATTGGGAGTTGCTGATAGGATATTGGTGCTTCGTCAAGGATGCGTATCAGGCAGATTCAGCCGTCAGGACGCAACTCCGGATAAGATTATGGGAGTAGCTACATGAAAACAGCAGAGAAACAGACTAATCTTAAAAAGAAAGAAACTAAAAGTGTTGATTTGCGCCTTTTGTCTATGGTTTTTATTCTCGTGGCCATGTGGCTTTTTTTCCGCTGGCAGGTAGGAGACTTTTATTTTAGCGGAGAGAGCATTGCCAAGCTTAGCCGGGATATGGCTATCTGGATGATTCTTGCGGCCGGTATGACCATGGTAATTGTCTCCGGTAATATTGATTTATCAGTGGGTTCCCTGCTGGCTGTTGTTGTTGGAGCGTGCGCCTTTATGCTTGACCCGGAAAATGGATTGGGTTGGACAGCAAATGTAGCTGTCCCGTTGGCGCTGCTGATTGGTTTATCCCTTGGATTATGGCAGGGATTTCTTGTGGCCTTTTTCCGCATGCCAGCCTTTATAGTTACTCTGGCAGGTTTGTTTATCTTCCGAGGGCTAACGCAGAAAATAAGCGCAAAGGACCCGCGTGTGCCTGATGACAGTTGGGTAACAACGTTTGGGTTTAGTTATATCCCGCCAACAGTGGGTTATATTATTGCTGGGCTGATTTGCGTGGCAATTGTCTTCTTTGTGCTTAATAATTATTTTCGGAGAAAGAAGATGGGATTAGATCCCGGCAGCCGATGGGGTGTAATTTTGAAAATCCTGATTCCTTGCGCAATTATCTTAGGGTTTATCTATAAAGTAAACCAGTACAAGGGCTTACCTGTGCAGACCCTGATTATGCTTATTATTATATTTGTAATGTATTTCATTGCCCAGTATACACGGTTTGGTAGGCAGGTATTTGCTATCGGTGGGAATGCGGAAGCGGCGCGCTTTTCCGGTATAAATATTGAAAAAAATATAGTAGCAGTCTTCGGTATCATGGGACTATTGGCCGGTATAGCCGGCGTGGTATGGATGGCACAGAACCAGGGAGCAACACAGAAGGCAGGAGAGTGGTACGAACTTTACGCTATTGCTGCCTGCGTAATCGGTGGAACGAGTCTTATGGGCGGTCGAGGCTCTGTGTTTGGGACTCTACTGGGTGCGCTTGTTATGGCCACAGTGATACAGGGTATGGACTACACTGGTCTTGAAAACTGGCTGCAACTGGCTGTGCGAGGCTCTGTGCTGGCTATTGCCGTGGCTATTGATGTGGCTGGCAAAGACCCGGCGCCGTGGATGATTCGTCTCAAGCACAAATTTAAAAGAGTAAAATCGCAATGAGAAATTTGTTCGGCGAGCTATTGAAAATCACCTCTTTTTTCCCATTCTGTTGTAAACTTTCACATGAACTTTTGCATGTCTATAAATTGTGGTAAAATCATTTCACTTTATATCTTTTCTATCGTTACAACCAAAGAAATAAAAGAAACGTTGAGAAGTTTACCCCGTTAGAGATAGGTGAGAATTTCTCTAAATTTGAAAGTAAGAAAATGTTATCTCAAAAATCGCACAAATCATATCCTATTTCTAACGGGGGGACTACTAAATTCAAACCGTTAAAAAACCTTCAATTAATAATACAAGAGCTAAAAAAAGAGGGAAAACAGATAGTATTCGCAAACGGTATCTTTGATGTTTTACATGTCGGACATATTAGATATTTAGAAAGCGCAAAAAAATTGGGTGATATATTGGTAGTAGCTCTTAACAGTGATTCTTCCACGAAAAAACTAAAAGGCAGTAGTAGACCTATAATGTTGTTGGAAGAAAGAACTCTTGTAATATCTTCGTTGCAAGCAGTGGATTATGTTACATCTTTTGACGAAAATAGCGCGGATAATATCCTGTTAATGCTTAAACCACACATTCACGCTAAAGGAACTGATTATACTTCCAAAACTGTTCCCGAAAAAGATATCGTCGCTTCTTTTGGTGGTAAAATAGCAATAGTTGGAGACCCTAAAAATCACTCCACTAAAAATATAATTCGCAAAATAAAAATATGACAGCTGTATTTAAAACTGACGAAACACGTATTCTCATATTAAAACCATCTGCTCTAGGCGATATAGTTCATGCATTACCCTTGCTTGCTTCATTAAAAAAATCTTTTCCAAACAGATATATTGCCTGGGGAGTTAAAGAAAAATTTGCCGAACTTTTGGAGAAACATCCTTATTTAGATGAGGTTATAATATGGAAAAAACACGGCTTCTGGAAATTTGCAAGAGACATAAGACAAAGAAGATTTGACATTGTTCTTGACCTCCAGGGACTATTCAGAACAGGTCTTATTACATATCTTTCAGGAGCTACTCAAAGATGGGGATTTGCAAAAGAGGAAACAAAAGAGCAGCAATTTTTCTTTCTAAATATAAGAATCCCTACGCCAAGCGCCAATATAGTCGAAAAATATCTGGATTTCGTTGAACCTTTACAGGCAGAAAAAATAATAGAATTTCCGATTCCGGAAAAAGAATCAGCAAAAGAACATATAGGGCAATATTTCCAACGAACAGATGTTTCGCCTAATGATAAAGTAATCGCTTTAATTCAAGGTGCCGGATGGGGAAACAAGACATGGAAAGCAGAAAGATTTGCTCAATTGGGAAGACTGCTTTCCGCAAAGAAAAACTGGAAGGTAATGCTTATCTGGGGTGTAGGGGAAGCCGAAAAAGAAAAAGCGCAGAAAATAAACAAAATGGCTTCGGATAAACTTCTAATCGCTCCAGCTACCACAATTTCTCAACTTGTATCTTTATTGAAAAGATGTTCTCTGGCTGTCGGCGGAGATACGGGACCTCTTCATTTAGCCGCCGCATTGGGACTGCCTGTTGTAGGACTTTATGGACCAACTCCCCCGTCTAGAAATGGTCCTTTTACAGAAAAAAAAGAAATAATCTACCATAATCCTGCCTGCTCTCCATGCTGGAAAAGAATATGCAGGAATAAAAACAATGAATGCATAGATTCAATACAGGTCGAAGAAGTAATGAAAGCAATAGAGAATTTGGAAGCAAAGTATTTTTAAGATATAATCTGCGAATTGATTACACAGATTTAGAAAACAAGATACATTGATTAATAAATAAAAGGTATATAAGCAATGGTATAATTCTCTTTCAACAAAATATCAAAATGATAGAAAATCTAATGGATAAGGTGGTTTCTCTTTGCAAACGTCGTGGATTGATTTTTCAGTCCTCCGATATCTACGGTGGTTTGGCAAACACATGGGATTACGGTCCTTATGGCGTAGAGTTAAAAAACAATGTCAAACGCGCCTGGTGGAAATCGGTAGTTTACGAAT
>JAGLSL010000094.1 GCA_023135785.1 bacterium | reverse complement strand
GCAAGTAAGAGTAAGTGAGCATCATTTTCCCGCCCTTTGAATGTTTCATATTGGCGGGTAAGCAGTGAGCCCAACAGTGCCCCAAGTATAAGAAGTAGTAGACGTTGCATACAATGATTTACATTTAACTAGTGACTATACGGAAAATTTGATTCTCTATCCTTTTCTGCCCTTTGGCTTTATTCATTAAATATAATGAAAGGCTTAAGTAGCAGGTCACAACCATTGTCGGTTATAATTGTCTGCACCTTGTTGTATTTCGCCTATTAAAATTTCCCTTGGAATCTAAAAATACACCAAAGCAAGAGAATAGCGCCTGCTATCCCTTTGCCAAGCCTTTCACAAAACACAACCCTTCTAGATCCCTTTAACAAGATTATCCAAAGACCTTGAGGAACAATCTCAAGGTTTTCTCTGGGTCTTAATTATGGGAAGGCATGGGTATGCTTCATTAAAAAAGCACTTATGTGCTTCATAGCATACCTCCTTTCGGATTGTATCGTTATTAAAACTACTATTTCAGAGAACGTATGTGTATAATATAGACTCTTAAACAAGAAAAAGCAAAGATTGCGACCCTGTACCACGTGGGGTACAGGGCTAAAGAGGAAATACAATGAAAAAAAACCTTATTGTTACGATTGACGGGCCTGCGGGAGCGGGAAAGACAACAATAGCCAAAGAGGTTGCCAAACGCTTGGGATTTTTCTATTTAGATACGGGAGCGATGTATAGAGCACTCACTTTGAAGGCGCTAACGGAAGGTATAACTGTTGAAGATAAAGAGAAACTGGTGGAAATGGTGAAGGAAACGATTTTAATAGCTAAGAAACCCTCCCAACAAGATTTGGCAGGCAGGCCTGCCCGCCAAAGTAGTCCTGCCACTAAAACTATGGCAGGCAAGAGTGGAGGGGATACTATAAAGAATGTGTCCGCCACTGATACGTTGGCGGACAGCCCCGCAAGCAGGGCTGGAATGAGGATATGGGTAGACGGGGAAGAAGTGACTGACAAGATACGAACTGAAGAGGTAACGAATAACATCTGGTGGGTATGCAGAGTAAAAGATGTGCGGAAGAAGATGAAAAAGCTTCAGAGAGAAATCGGTTCAAGCGGCAGAATTGTTGTGGAAGGCAGAGATATCGGCACGGTTGTATTCCCCAAGGCGCCTTTTAAATTTTATCTGGATGCTTCTATTGATGAGCGGGCAAAAAGAAGATGGCTTGAACAAACTAATAAAGGAATACAAAGCGACCTTGAAAAAATTAAGCAGGATATAAAAGAAAGAGATAATAAAGATTTCACAAGAGAAATTGCGCCCTTAAAAAAAGCCGAAGATGCGGTGAATATTGATACAACAGGCTTAACGATAGAGGGAGTGATAGAGAAGATAATACAACAAGTTAATAAAAGTTAACATAAGTTAACATTGGTTAATAAGAGGTTGCTAAAAAACACAAAAAACAAAAATGATAAAAGCTGAAAAAGAATGAAAAGCGCGCCCTATGAAAAATTAAAGTTCTATCAGAATATATGTGAAATACGCAGATTAGTTTACAAGATAACCAAAAGATTTGAAAAAATCCATTTAAGATTGGTAAGCCAAATGAGGGATGCTGCCAGAAGTGCTAAGCAGAATATACGTGAAGGATATAGAAAAGACACCGTTGGAGAATTTTCCCATTCCATAAAGATTAGCGCTGGTTCTTTAAGTGAACTTGAAGGTGATATTGATGATTGTTTTGAAGATAAACTCATTTCTAAAGAAGAACACACTAAATTGAAAAATTTATTCTCAATTACGAATTATCAAATTGATCGCTATTTAGATTCACTATACAAATTAAACAAAAGTGGCGAATGGAAGTCTCGTTTTAAAAAGTAACCTATATTAACTTTTTATTAACCTTTGTTAACCAATATTAACCAATATGTTGATTAAAAGCGACACAGTCTTTTTAGCTAAAGCATATGAAAATTAAACTTACATTAGCCAAAGGCGATACCATTGCCGCAATCTCAACCCCACTGGGCGAAGGCGGAATCGGTATCGTCAGATTATCGGGGAAGAAGGCGCTGACAATTGCGAATAAGTTATTCAAAGGCAGAAACGGCGCCACCCCTTCAAAACTTCCTTCATATACTATTCATTACGGTCATATCATAAGAAACAAAGAAATCTTAGACGAGGTTATCCTCTCTATTATGAGAAAGCCGAAAAGTTATACAAGAGAGGATGTTGTAGAAATAAACTGTCACGGAGGAATACTTCCACTTAGAAAAACGCTTGAAGCAGTCCTTGAATGCGGGGCGCGACTCGCTGAACCAGGCGAATTTACCAAGAGGGCGTTTTTAAACGGAAGGATTGATTTAGCTCAAGCCGAAGCGGTGATAAATATCGTTGAGGCAAAAACAGAACTTGCGCTTAAGTCGGCAATGTCGCAACTAAAAGGCGCATTTTCTAAAACGGTAAAAGAACTTAAAGACGAAACTTTAGAATTATTAACTTTATTCGAAGCTGAATTGGATTTTCCCGAAGAGAAAATTGATATTGCAAAAAAGGGTAAGTTCATAAATAAAATAAAGAAGCTCGTATCCGAAACAGACAAGTTAATAAGACAAAGCAGGGAAGGTAAAATTCTGCGTGACGGCGTGTTGGTGCTCTTAATCGGCAAAGCAAATGTCGGCAAATCCACTTTGTTAAACCGCTTGGTAGGAAAAGAACGGGCAATAGTCACGCATATACCCGGCACTACGCGGGATATTATCGAGGAATGGATTAATATCGAAGGCATACCCGTAAAAATAGTTGATACTGCGGGATTTAAAAAAATAGAAAATATAATTGATAAAAAGGCGCAAGAAAAAGTTGAAGAGTATCTGGCAAATGCAAACCTTGTTCTGTTTATGGTTGACGGAACAAAATCGTTATCAAGCCAAGATAAAGAAATTGCAAAGATTATAAAAGAAAAAAAGATGCTGTGTCTGATAAATAAAGTTGACCTGTTGGTCCGCCCCGACGTTTTATCGGGACAAACCTGTGGGCTTGAAAAAATATCTAAAAATAAACTGAAAAGTTTAATCGGTAATAAAAAGGTTCTTGAAATATCGGCGCTGAAAGGAAAAGGCATTAATGCGATTAAGAAGTATATAAAAGATAGCGTGTTTACAGGCGGGGTGTCAGCCGGCGAAAGCACTATTATGGTAAACGCCAGAAGCAGAGAATCTTTGAAAGACGCATATAACGGACTTCTTAAGGGTTTTGATGCGATAACAGAAGGTTTAAGTGAAGAATTTGTTGCTGTTGACTTGAAAGAATCGCTGGAATCGTTTAAAAAGATTTTAGGCGAAACACTGGAAGAAGATATATTGGACAGAATTTTTCAAAGGTTTTGTATAGGGAAGTAACCGAAGGACGAGAAACGATGGACGATGGATGAGGGACGAAACCAAAATACGAGAGATGACGGAAGATGGACGAGAAAAATAATAAAAAAAGAGAAACAAAGAGAATAAACAGTGTTAGGGATTTAGATGTTTATAAACTTGCGTTCAATACAGCAATGGAGATATTTGAAATTTCAAAAAGTTTTCCCAAAG
>JAGLSL010000093.1 GCA_023135785.1 bacterium | reverse complement strand
TTAATAAAAATCAATCTCGGCAAATTCTTTTCTCGAACCATATTCCATATCTGCTCTGTTTGAACTTCAATGCTTCCGGTAGCATCTATGACAAAAACCGCGCCGTCAACGGCATCCAAGGCGCTAATTACTTCGCCTACAAAATCGGGATATCCCGGAGTATCTATAAAATTAAAATTGTATTTTCCATAAGGACAATTAAATAATTTAATTGTATGTGTAAAATTTCTCTCTTTTTCTTCCTGTGTAAAGTCGGAATTTAAATGAGCTTCTTCTTTTCTGGGAATTTCGGGAATTACATTGGCTTTGACAAGCAAATTTGCGACTAGGGAGCTTTTTCCGGTATTGCTCTGCGAAACAAAAGCAACATTTCTTATGTTTTCTACAGATACCATGTATGACCTCCTTCTAATACCTGATTTTTAGACCATAAAACCCGTTAAAGATAGCTTGCCACACTATATCCACAGCGACCGTAAATTCTCTGCAGTACTCATTACTATTTACCGTCTTTGCAGCTCCTTAAGACATAAGTATAAAAATCCGTTTTTTTATCTCTAACGGGGTGAATATAACATATTGAATGGCATAGAGTAAACCCCGCTCAAAACAGGCGCAATACATATCCAAACCTATGGCGTCTTATCTATAAACAGAGTAAAACCCCGTTAGAGATAGTCCCGACACCCGCCTCGATGAGACGAAGGCAAGGCAGGTAATATCGGGACATAACCCTCGTGAAATTGTTTTTGCAATGTTCTGGAATTTAAGAGTTTATTTAAAGATTTGTCTTTTGTTGTAGTAAAATCTCTAACGGGGTAAAATGGCAATTGATATGATAGAAAAAGAATTAGCTATCCTGGTATCGGACAAGAGATATTGCAATTACGACCCTATAGAAGAATTGAGGCAACTTGCAAAAACCGCAGGAGCAGAAACAATAGATTGCGCAAGATTTGACTTTTCCCATCCCACTGCAAATCTTTTTATAGGAAAAGGCCAAGTAGAAAAATTAAGAGAATTATGCGATGAGAAAAATGCAAACCTTATAATATTTGACCATGAGTTAAGCCCCACCCAACAAAGAAATTTAGAGGAAATTACACAGGTAAAAGTGATAGATAGAACCCAACTGATATTGGATATATTTGCCCAACGCGCCAATTCCAAGGAAGGAGAGTTGCAAGTAGAACTTGCTCAAATAAATTATTTACTTACCCGCCTTACAGGTAAGGGCAAAGAACTTTCACAATTGGGAGGAGGCATTGGAACGCGCGGCCCCGGAGAAATGAAATTGGAATATGACAAAAGGAAAATCAGAAAATACATCACTATTTTAAATAAAAGGTTGGGAAAGATTTCAATGCATCGCGAACTTAAAAGAGAAAAAAGAAAAGAAAATATGATACCTTTGATTGTTTTAGTAGGGTATACAAATTCCGGCAAGACGACTCTTACAAACACTCTCTCCTCTTCAGACTTTGCGCAAGGAGATAAGTTGTTTTTAACCCTTGATTCGATAATGAGAAAAATTGATGTGGGAAACAATCAAAAAGCAATTATTGTTGATACTGTGGGCTTCATAAAAGGGCTCCCTCATCAGTTAATAGCATCATTTAAATCAACATTGGAAGAGGTAAACTATGCGGATATTCTTGTTCATGTTATAGATTCATCAAGTATAGACATAGAAGAAAATTATAAAGTCGTAACTGATATATTGAAAGAACTTAACGCTTTAGACAAACCTACTGTTACTATTTTAAATAAAGAAGACAAGCTCACTGCGAATGATAAGAAGGAGCTTCAAAGAATTTTTCCAAAAGGAATTTTTATTTCTGCCGCTAATGGTGATAATATAGAATCGTTAAAGAATAAATTGTTTCAATTGCTTCAAGAAAAAAGAGAAATAGTTGAAATTTCAATCCCTTTCGATAAAATGAATATTCTTCCAATGATTCATGAACAGGGCAAAATCATTGCAAAAGAGTTTAAAAATAACGGGGTTAGGATTACTGCGGAAATACCGCGCACCTTAAGCTGGAAATTAGACCCTTACAAGAAAAAAAAATGAGAATACTTATAACAGGAGGCGCCGGATTTATTGGTTCCCACTTATGCAAAAAACTTGCAATAAAAAGACATAAAATTATATGCATGGACAATCTCTTAACCGGAGAAAAAGACAATATTAAGGAATTGCTACCTTTGCCGAATTTTCAATTTATAGAACATAACGTAAGCGAATACATTGAAATTAAAGGAGATTTGGATTATATCCTGCATTTTGCTTCTCCTGCTTCGCCACTTGATTATCTTAAATTCCCCATACAGACATTAAAGGTCGGATCATTAGGGACACATAATGCTTTGGGTCTGGCAAAAACAAAGAGAGCAAAGTTCCTGTTGGCTTCCACTTCTGAAGTATATGGAGACCCTGAAGTAAACCCGCAGCCGGAAGAATATTGGGGCAATGTGAACTGTATCAGTCCAAGAGGTGTTTATGACGAAGCAAAAAGATTTGGCGAAGCAATTACTATGGCTTATCATAGATATCATAACCTAGACACAAGAATAGCCAGAATTTTTAATACTTTTGGGCCGGGAATGAGATTAAACGATGGCAGAGCAGTTCCTGCTTTTATAGGTCAATCTCTGGAAGAAAAACCCCTAACTGTATTTGGAAGCGGACTTCAAACAAGGAGTTTCTGCTATGTAAGCGACCTTGTAGAAGGTATTCTAAAACTCATGGATTCCTCTATTAATGAGCCAATAAATATTGGAAACCCGCAGGAATTCAGCGTGATAGAATTTGCAAAAAAAATAATACATTTAACTAAAAGTAAAAGTGAAATAGTATTCCAATCACTCCCGGAAGACGACCCTAAAGTAAGAAGACCAGATATATCAAAGGCAAAAAGTTTACTTAATTGGCAGCCAAAAGTAGGTATTGATGAAGGGCTAAACAAGACAATCGAGTATTTTAAGGGAAAGATAACTTAAATTCCCAATATCCAATTACCAATTCCTAATGAATACCTTACAAAATTCAAATATCTAAAATGGGATATTTTGTTGGAAATTAGATATTAGTAATTAGAAATTTGACTATAAATCTCTTTCTCGTCAAGTGGCCAAGTTTACTCGGCAGTATGATGACCCCAATGAGAGCAAAGTAAACTTTGCCACTACTAAAGCTAATTTAATTTTTTAATCTTAAATCTTTAATGAGAATGTTTTAACCACAGACATTTGGCATTGGACATTTCATTGGAAATTAGATATTAGTAATTAGAAATTTGACTATAAATCTCTTCTTCGTCAAGAACTATATGTCTGATTTCCTTCTTATCCACCGAATAGACAATATTGATTTTGCCCTTTAAGTCCTGAATTGCCGAAGGATACGCAAAATCCACATCCTCCTCTTCTTCTAAAATCTTTCTTATAGGGAAACTTTTGCCATTATCTTCTGATAACGCGATGGTGAGATTGGTGCGACTCTTGGAATCATCATTAAAAACCAATATTATATTGCCCGAAGCAAGTCGTAATAAATCAAATCCTGAGCCCGGATTAAATAAATCTTTTCTTTGCTCGGGTTTACTCCAAGTCTTCCCTTTATCTTTAGAAAAAGATTGCCAGAAATAACCGCCCCTTTCAGGACGCATTAACATAAGAAGTTCCCCACCCATCACCTGAACAATAGCAGGTTGAAGATTTCCGGGACTAGACTTAATAAGAGCAGAATTATAAATTATTTTCCCATCAATGAATTCACACACATAAGAATAATAACCACTAAATTCTTTATATAACGGCAAAAGGAATCCCTTATTATCTAAAATGACGGGTTTACCTCTTCCCAAATCTCCCATTTTATAAAAAGGGAAGACTCTTTTAGGGGATGTCCACGAAAAATTAATGTCCATTACATCACCAGTCAACACATTTAACTTCGATTTCGTATAAAAAAGTCGTGCAGTACTCCACCCTGTCCCCCAAAGATAAGAATAAAAACAATAAATCTCGTTATTCAACAAGAAAATAATAGGGTTGCCATCTGCTCTATTAGGCGTGTCTATGAGTATCTGAGGTTCACTCCAATTGTTAACAATAGGCGATTTAAAACTCAAAACAATAGCAGTATCTCTGTTTTTCTCCTTACTACCGGAACTCCATGCCACAAGAAGAGTTCCGTCAGAAAGTTCCAACAGACTCACAGCATGATTAAAAATTCTATCAGCAGGCAAAGGCAGTGTTTCCCTTTCCATGCATATACCAATTTCCGACTGAAAGATTAAGAAAATAAATAAAACCACAGGAATTATTCTGTTTTTATATGTCATAATTTTCCCAAAAGAGAGATTGTTTCGCTCGCTTTGTATCGCTCGCAAATGACAGAATGAGGATTGTCATTGCGAGCCCGAATTTTATGAGGGCGTGGCAATCTCATTAATCAGAATTATATTTTTGGCAAAATGATTCTCTTTGTTCTTCAAACAAAGCAGACAAATCCACTTTAAATCCTTCAGCCATAAGCTGGGCAAAAACATTGAGAATCTGGCTTATATCAGTTGCGGTTTTGACATTTGAAGCAATCGCAATGTAATTCTCTTCACCAAGAATGCGTTTTACCAAATTTGTCAAAACATTGCCCGGTCCAATCTCTATAAATATTCTGGCGCCGTCTTTAAACATATTTTCTATTTCTTCGCTAAATCTGACAGAACTTACAAGATGATCGCTTAAAATAGAAAGTATCGATTTTTTATCATCAGGATATCGTGAAGCAGATAAATTGGAGTAAACCGGAATATTAGGTACTTGATAATCCAGAATAGATAATTTCCTAGACAACAAATCCTTTGCAGAAGCCATATAAGGCGAATGAAATGCACAACTTACATTTATTTTTTTAGACCTGATTCCCTTCTCCCTAAGTTTTACGCTTGTTAAATCAAGCAATTCGTCACTACCAGAAAGAATTGTCTGGACGGGAGAATTTAGATTAGCAATAAAAACTTTAGGTATGTCGTTTATAAGAACTTTAATATCCTCTACTCCTGCCCCAACCGCAAGCATTGTCCCTAAATCGCTTTTACTGGAATTTATTATTGCAGAGCCCCTATATTCCAATAGCTCATATAAAGTTTCTTCTTTAAAAACACCGCCTGCATAAAGAGCTACATATTCGCCCAAACTGTGTCCTGCCAATACATCCGCATTTACGCCAAACAACTTCATAATCTTTAGTAAGCCCACCTCTACAACGCCAAGTGTCGGTTGAGTGATATTAGTTTGTGTTAAAGCTTCCATTTGGAGTTTTTCTTCTTCGGGAGTAGATGCAGGCGGCGGATATATATATTCGCTTAACAATTTAGGAAGACGGTTTTTAAGAACGTCATCTGCCTTTGAAATGCTTTCTTGTACTTGCGGAAAAAGTCCTGTTAAATCTTTAAACATATTGGGCCTTTGAGACCCTTGCCCTGAGAAAAGAAAAGCAATTTTGCCTTCTTTTTCCAAAGGTTCAGAAGAGAAATAAATACCATTAGAATTCTTTTTTCCCGCTCCCGACGTAACGTCGGGACGGGCAGGAATAAACTTAGGATTTTCTTTAAGCAAATCTTTGGTAATTGTCAATTTCTTTTTCAAATCCTCCAAAGAATCAGATACAACAGCAAGCTTTATGACTTTATCGGTTTCTTGCCCTGAACCAGAACAAGTTCGGTTCAGGGTTCCTTGCGGAAAATTTTTACGATAAAGCGTGTAGGCTAACTTATGCAGAGATAAATCTTTATCCTTCTGAAGAGTATTTTCCATAGCTGAAAGCTGTTCTAAAATGCTTTTAGTGTCCTCTTCCGCCCAGAAAAACAATTGACTAGTAAGCTTTTCTGCTAAAGTATCGGGTAAATTTTTCATAATTGGGATAATTATAGCATAAGTTGAAAACGAGATTGCTTCGTCGTCCCGCTTTCAGCGGGGCTCCTCGCAATGGCAATCTCATCCAAATCGTAGTGGCTGAGTTTACTCAGCGATATTGTTATATTGGAAGCAAAGTAAACTTTGCCACTACTTTTTCTCTTTTGTCATTCCTGTCCCTCAGGTATTAGCAGGGAACAGGAATCCAACAATAAAACTTTAGCAGGAACTTATGTAAACAGTAGATACTATTTTTTAGATTCCCGCTGAAGTTTATATCATTGGATTCCCGCATTCGCGGGAATGACAAAGAAAAAGGACGGGAATGACGAATGAAAAGGGGCGAGAAGGATAAAGGGAAAAGGCGGGAATCCAATACAATCTGTCATTCCTGCATGTAGTAAGCAGGAATCCATTCTTGCGTCATAAATAGATTCGTCCCCAAGTGTTTTTATTGGGGATAAAAACCCCCGATTACTGCATTCGGGGGCAGGCTATTCGGGAATGACAGACAAAAAAAGAACCCCGCCCTAAAGAGCGAGGCATTCTGCCTGATTTTTGGTAAACTTTGCCACTACAAAAAACTTGCGAAAAAACGCGGACAAAAAAAGAATCCCGCTCCGATGTAACATCGGAGCGGGATATATTCTTCGTTGTGTTGTCTATTAGAATACAACTTTCACTGAACCTACTAACTCTTGAGCATTTTCAAGGCTGTAATCCCAAGGATCGCCGGCAACTTCAGATGCGCCTTCTTCGAAGAATTTGCCAGGGATGAACAGAGCATACATAAGT
>JAGLSL010000092.1 GCA_023135785.1 bacterium | reverse complement strand
TCTTCAGATAAGGTCTCTTTCTTTGCAGACAATTTTCTTTTCCCGATTGAGTTTTCTCAATTAGACGGCGAATTCATAGTAAATGTAAAAAAAGGGTTGCCTACAATAGATGCCAAAATAAAGCGTTCTATGGTTCAATGGGGCAAATTATCTGCTCGGGACTTGAAAGCTGATTGTAGTTTACATGAAAAAAATCTTGTTATCAAAAATGGTGAAATTCAAATTGCAGGCGGAACCGTATATGTAAGCGGTAATATAGATTTCGGGAAAATCCCCGCGGTTTTTAATCTTAAAATAGACACTAAGAATGTAGACATTGGTATTCTTTCACAACAGTGGAGTGTTTCGCGGGCTATATCTGGAATATTATTTGCAGATGCAAGTTTCTCAGGAGAATTAGGCAAGCCAACCAGTCTTTTTGGTAAAGCTAAAATTAACATTGAAAATGGCGAGCTTGGTAAAGTCGGTTTGATTGGTCGTATGATTACTTTTTCGCCTCTTGCTGCTATGTCTAAAGATTTTGCTTTAACAACATTTGATGGGGATTTCAACCTTTCTGAAGGATATGCTTATACGGAGAATGCTGTTCTCAAGGGTCCAGAGATAAGAATCACGGCAAAGGGTGATATTGGGTGGAACAAGAAATTAAGTTTTGTATTGGGGCTACATACTTCGTCCGAGCTTTTAAAAGGGACTTCAATTACCAAAACTTTAGGAACGATAATAGACGGCTTTGGAAATGTTTTAAGAAAGATCAGGTTGACGGGCACTATAGACAATCCTTCTTTTACAATTATGCCTTTAGGGATAGGGGAAGCGATTATCGACGGATTGAAACGGTCTTTTGGTGGCGGTCAGCAGAAAGAAGTTGTAAAATAAATTAATGTTTGAAAAATAATTTGTTTCACGTGAAACATTTGATAAAAAACAGATGCCAGAAAACAGAAGGCAGATGACAGAGAACAGAAAAACAAGAATGGAAATACAATAGAAATAAGGTAGACATACAGTGGAAACACGCAGTAGACAAACAATGTATTTCGATTATATTTCTTTCATATTTTCTAATTTCTGGCTTCTGTTCTCTGATTAGATACGATGGGTGAAATAATAGCTATAGCTAATCAAAAAGGCGGAGTGGGTAAGACGACTACCGCCGTTAATCTTGCCGCTTCTTTGGCAATAAGCAGGAATAGGGTGTTGCTTATAGACCTTGACCCGCAGGCTAACGCTACGGCAGGCTTTGGCATAAATGGTAAGATTATAACTCACACTGCGTATGAGCTTTTTATATCGGATGTGGGAATTAAGGACTTGGTGGTTCCTACTGAAATGAAAACTCTTTATGTTTTACCATCGAATGAGCGCTTAATCGGGGCTGAAGTGGAATTGGTTGACATGCCTTCTCGGGAATTTATACTAAAAAAGAAACTTGAGCAGGTAAAAGACGATTTTGACTTTATTTTTATAGATTGCCCTCCTTCATTGGGTTTATTGACCGTAAATGCGCTTGTTGCGGCAAAGTCGGTAATTATTCCCATTCAATGCGAATATTATGCTTTGGAAGGGTTGGGACGAATCGCTGGTATTATAAATCAAATTAAAAACTCGTTTAATTCTTCGTTAGAAATAGCAGGAATAGCTCTTGTTATGGTAGATTTAAGAACAAATTTGACCAGAGAAGTTATAAGAGAGGTAAAAAACTATTTTCAGGATAAAGTTTTTAAAACATTGATTCCTCGCAACATCAGGTTGTCGGAAGCTCCAAGTTTTGGTAAGCCGGCGATTTTATATGCTTCTTTTTCTAAGGGAGCAAGAAGTTATCTGAACCTTGCAAAGGAGGTTAAAAGAAATGCAGAAAAGAGCGCTGGGAAGAGGGCTTGAAGCTTTAATCCCTTCCTTAAAGGAAACTGTTAAATTTGTTGAAATAAACAAGGTCGTTCCCAATAAGTTTCAGCCGCGCAAAAACTTTGATGCCGACCAGATGACGGGGCTAATAGAATCAATAAAGGAAGACGGAGTTCTTCAACCGGTCGCAGTTAAGCCCTTGGGTGATAATTACGAAATTATTTTCGGAGAAAGACGTTGGAGGGCGGCGAAAGTGGCGGGTCTTAAAACTATTCCCATAATTATTAGGGATGCGGACAACAAAAGCCAGTTAAAATTAGCTTTGGTCGAAAACCTTCAAAGGGTGGAGCTTAACGCTATTGAAGCGGCCGGAGGCTATAAAGCATTGATTGAGGAATTTAATTTATCTCAAGAAGATGTTGCAAAAATCGTAAGCAAAAATCGTTCGTCAGTTGCAAATACATTAAGGTTATTGAAGTTACCCCAGAACATTCAAAACGAAATCAAGAAAGGGACGATTAGCGAGGGGCATGGGAGAGTTCTTCTTTCCTTGCCGCCGGAAGAAAGGGAAAAATTATACAAACAGTTATTGGAAGGACGCTTGTTTTCGGTTAGAGAAACGGAAAGAATTGCGCAGGCCCGCCTGTTGCGAAGCGGGCAGGGAAAGAAAAAAACTGAAAAGAAAGATGCGCAAATTCAATACATAGAAGACCAACTTCAGAAAGCGTTGGGAACAAAAGTCATTTTAAAAACAGGCAGGAAGAGAGGTTCTATCGTTATAGAGTACTATTCTAATGACGATTTAAGTAGGATACTGGAAATGATAGGAGTTAAAATTTAAACCAGAGGTTTATAGTTAACGCAGAATCAATTGGCGTCTTAAAAACTAGAAACAATACTATTTTAAATGCGGAGAGGAAAACGTTGAATAATTCACCTTTAGAAGCGATAAAAAAAGCTGAAAAAAAAGCCGAAAAGGACTTGATAAAGGCGCGTGAAGATACGGAAAAGATGATAGCCGAAGCCAAAAAGCAAAGAGAACAACTTATCATCGGCGTTGAAACAGAAAAACAAAAGTTTACAAAACAGTTGCAGGGGCAGGTCAGAAAGGAAACAAAAAAAGAGACAGACCAAATAATAAAACAAGCGGAAGCAGAAAAACAAAAAATTGAGCAATTGGCGTCAAAAAACAAAGAAAAAGCAACAAATATTGTTATTAAAGAGATAGTTAAATAAATTTAAAAGATATATGTTGATATATATTGTCTTTCTACGACATATTTCTATGTATATCCACTGTATTTCCATGTATATCTATTTATCTCTAAGTATTTCGTTGTTTCTATGCAATTTTTTGATATTCTTTAATTTGAAGGAGTATAAACGATGTCTGTAGTAAAGATGCAGAAAATTAGGATAATTGGGCTAAAAGAAGACAAGGGAGCGCTTATTAGGCAACTGCAAAAAGCCGAATTTATCCATTTAAAAAACTTCGAAGAAGGCGCGTTGGATGATTATTTTTCAGGTCATGACCCTGAAAATGAAGCAAGGCATATCGCAGAAAAAATCACTCATATAGAATCTACCATTTCTTTTCTGGAACAATTTAATGAAAACAAGACGCTTGTTGAAAATTTTTTCCCGGCAAGAGTGGAAATAGACAAACAAGAATTTGAGAAAACAGTACGCAATTTTAACTATGAAGAAATAATAAAAAACACTAACGATATAAAAGATAAAATTTTTAAAATTGATGACAAAATATCGTCTATGCATGATGATATTGCTCTTCTTGTTCCTTTCAAAAATCTATCTTGGTCTCCTTGTCAGGCAAAAGAAACCCAAAATACAAATTCTCTTTTCTTAAAAGGTCCAAAGGGAAAATATGCTTCGCTAACCGAAAGATTAAGTGAAAAAAGCGCAACTTATGTGGAAAATATATCCGAGGATGTCGATTTTGCATATCTAATGTTGATATATTGGAAACAGAATGAAGGTGACATCTCCTCGGTATTGAAGACAGAAGGTTTTGAAACGCTAAATCTTTTTTTATGTGACAAATTACCTTCTAATGCGATAGATTTCTATGAAAAGCAAATAGAATCTTTGCTTAAGGAAAAAGAAAAGCTTTTCAAAAAAATAAAACAAATACTTAAGTGTAAAGATAAACTGATGATGGTTCACGACTGGTATTTATTTGGATTACAAAGAGAAAAAGCAAAAGAACATTTACGTGAATCGGAAACCACTTTTGTATTGCAGGGATGGGTAAGAAAAGATGATATGAACAAAATAAAAGAAACCTTACAAAATAAAACTCATCCCACTTACATTGAAAATATTGACCCTGACGAGGGGGAATTTCCGCCTATTGAAATTAAAAATCCCGCCTTAGTTAGACCTTTTCAGCCAATAACTAAGCTTTTTGGTCTTCCCCATTTTGGCGAAGTTGACCCTAGTGGTTTTGTAGCGCCTTTTTTCTTTATATTCTTTGGATTATGCCTTACGGATGCCGGTTATGGAATTGTTCTTATTGCTCTTACCCTTCTTGCTATGAGAAAAATAAAAGTTGGAAGTGAAGGGAAGCAATTCTTGCGTCTGTTTTTGCTTGGGGGGATTGCGACAATTTTTTGGGGGATAGTTACCGGAGGCTGGTTTGGTATAGAGATTGCAAAACTTCCTCAAGTTCTTAAGGCGTTAATTATAATCAATCCTTTGGAGAATCTTATGAAATTTTTTATTCTTGCCCTATCTTTTGGTGTTGTGCATATACTTCTTGGGATAGGCATCGAAATGTACGAACAATTAAGAAGCAGAAATTTTGCCGATGCGTTTGCTGACCAGTTGTCTTATCTTATTATCTTGCCCGGGGCTATTCTTTGGATTATTTCAAAACAGGGTTTTCTATCCCCGAAATTTAGTCAGGCAGCTTTTTTTATAATGATTGCGGGAGCTGGAATAATGGTAGTTTCCTCATTGTTCAAGAAGGGCAGAAACCCTCTTTTAAATGCATTGATTAGCCTGTTAGGATTTATATGGAAATCCAAAGATTTGATTGGTAATGTTCTCTCCTATTCCCGTCTTATGGCATTAGGTTTGGCAACTAGCATTATTGCACTTGTCATAAACATTCTTGCAGGAATTGCCTTGGAACAGATTCCTTATTTGGGAATTCTTGCTGCTTTATTGATTATTATTGTAGGGCATCTATTTAATATTGCTATTAATACGTTGGGGGCTTTTGTTCATACTACAAGATTGCAGTTTGTAGAGTTTTTTTCATACTTTTTTCAGGGCGGAGGGGAAGCTTTTCAACCGCTTGCCCAAGAAAGTAAATACATAATATCAAAAGTTAAAAGGTCTGCGACCACTATCTGCTCCGACGTCACGTCGGAGCGGGCGGGTCGTAGGACCGGAGGGAGGTAGGTTATGGATTTAGGTTTAGGGTTATCTATTGCAGGGGGGGCATTAGCCGTTGCTTTGGCTGGAATGGGTTCAGCTATAGGGATAGGTATTGCCGGCGAAGCTGCTGATGGGCTACTTTCGGAAGAGCCTGGTAAATTTGGTAATCTTCTTATTTTAGTAGCTCTGCCTGGGACGCAGGGTATTTATGGACTAGTTGTAGGTTTTCTCGTAATGCAGAAAATTGGAATTATGGGAGGAACTATCCCGGATATTAGCTCTTATCAAGGGCTTCAGATATTATTTGCCTGTTTGCCAATAGCTTTAACAGGACTCATTTCGGCAATTCATCAGGGTAAGGTTTCCGCCTCCGGCGTAGGAGTTATTGCCAAACAACCAAAAGCATTTATGCAGGCGGTTATTTTTGCTACGTTGGTGGAGACATATGCTTTATTTGGATTAGTTGCAAGTATATTCTTTTTAAACGGCATAAGTTTATAAGAATTGCGACATTACTACCGGAATTTGGATTTATAGTTAATATTACGTTTTAATAAAGAGTTTAAAGGTTATTTTACTATGGCATTAGAAGATATTTTAAAGAAAATAAAAGAGAAGAACCAAAAAGACATTTGGCATATTAAAAAAAAGGCAAGAGAGCAATGCAAAACCATAGAGCAAGAAATAATGAAAGAGGTCGCAGAGCTTAAGGCAAAGAATATACAGGAGGTGAAAGTAAGCACCAAAAAGTTAACAGAATATATGCTACAGGAGGCAAGAGTTAAGAAAGCAAAGGATATACTAAAAACTAAAAGCGATATACTTGATGCTGTTTTTAACGAAGCGCTTAAAAAACTTGAGAATTTGCCGACTAAAGAATATATGAAGTGGATAGAGAGAATGGTTTTGCAGGTGATAGAGCCGGGTGAAAACAAAATTGTATTGCCTGGGCAATTTAGTAAAGTGGTAGCCCTGGAAGAGTTTTTAAAGCAAATAAATGAAAAACTCCAAGGCAAAAGTAGTATTAAAATTGCCGAAGACAAAGAGGAAATAACAGGCGGCTTCGTATTAAAAAAGCCCAAAAAAGAAATAAACTGTTCATTTAAATCTCTCATTGAAGAAAAAAGGAATGACTTAAAGGTTAAAATAAGCCGAACATTATTTGGAAATGATATCTCCTAAAGTAAGCATTAAAAAAAGCCCCGGGTTCACATTTGCTGTGGCAAAAATAAGGTTCTGGGAATCAAAACTTCTCACAACCTCAATTTTTTATCAATTGGCAGATTCCAAAGATTTGCCGCAATTGCAGTCTATATTAAATCCTACGGCATATGCCAGCAAGATAGCATTGCCCGATTTCGATGATTCAATGGACTCAGAAGAGTTTGCTACATTGAAAGAACTTAAAAGCTTTCTTAAAGATTATAAATTTATTATGCCTTTTTTCTATAAAAGAGATTTCCATAATTTGAAACTAATTGCAAAATCAAAATATACAAATGTAGAAGCAGACTGGTTAAAAGAAGGTTTTATCTCAAAAGAGATTGCAATTAAGGTAATTGCCGAACAGGATTTGACTTCTCTTCCCAAGATATATCGGGGTTTTATAAATCAGATATGGAATATGTATGAGAAAACTGACCATTGGCAGATTTTCGATACGTTTCTGGATAAGAAATTATATGAGCAGATATTGAATGTTACAAAAGAAGTTTCGTTTGCAAACGGGTTTTTTAAAACAGAAATCGATTTAATTAATATTAAAACTCTTGTAAGGCGCAGAAACAATCCTGCCCGTCAAGATTTGGCAGACGAGAATACCCAAGCCGATTTATTCAGTCAATTATTTATAGATGGGGGGTTCATGGATAAGACATTTTTCGTTGAAACTTATAAAGAGCAAATAGATAAATTGTCACAGCGCTTAAAATTTACACCCTATGATATCTTAGCTGGCATAGGAACAGAGGATTCTAAGAGCTTTGATTACGAGATAGAAAAGAGGTGTTGTCTTGTGCTTTTGAAATATCTGTCATGTGCAAAATACACCGCTTTTGGATATGAGCCTATTTTGAGATATGTTTTCTCAAAAAACAATGAGATTAGAAATCTTAGAACAATCTTTGTTGGTAAGCTACACAATCTTTCCTCAGAAGAAATTAAGGCGAGGATAGGACCATTTGACGCATGAGAGAGGCTAAAATCGAGATGGAAGACAAAAAACTAGCGGCTTTGGGGAATAAAAAAGAACTTTTGCCGTTAATATCACTTGGATTTAAGCTCTTTGACTGCAAAAACCTGGAAGAAGCTGAGGATTTAATTAAAAATTTAAGCGCCCAAGGCTATGAGATGGTTATTATTGCCGAAAATATAG
>JAGLSL010000091.1 GCA_023135785.1 bacterium | reverse complement strand
CTTTCAAATTAACGAATGAAAAAAAGAATTTTGTTGTTTGTGAAGATACTAAAGATATGTTTAAAAAATTGGGTATGTAATGTATATCCCTGTTTATACTAAACAGTTTGAAAAAGATGTTAAGCGTTGTAAACGCAGAGGCAAAGATTTTGAAAAGTTTAAGATTATTGCCAAGACATTGATTTCAGGTCACAAAATAGACACTATCCACAAGGATCACAAACTTGTGGGCAATTATTTAGGTCGACGCGATTGTCATATTGAGTCAGATTGGTTATTAATATATAAAATTGACGGGAAGCAACTTATTTTTGAACGCATGGGAACACATTCAGACCTATTTATCAAATAACAAGTACAACAAATCATTGCACTGGATTTTTACTCTGTTGCGCTCCGTAAAAACCAGTGAGTTCAAGCGTTAGCAGTACTGAAAAAATAAAAATCATTGACAATCGGTCAGAATATGGTATTATATTCAGACCGGGAGGTAGAAAATATGAATATTACAAAAGATATAAAATCAGTAACCTATCTTAAGTCAAAGGCGGCAGATCTGTTAGAGCAAATTAATAATACTCATAGGCCTGTTATAATCACACAAAATGGTGAGCCCAAAGCCATATTGCAGGACCCACAAAGTTATGAAAATATGCGGAATACCATAGGATTGTTAAAATTAATTTCACAAGGAGAGAAAAATATTAAAAGCGGGAGAGTTAAAACTCAAAAAGAAGTATTTGATAGTATTGAAAAAAAGATTGAAAGAAAAAATAAATGCATAAATATAAAGTAATATGGTCTCACGTAGCCGAAGGTGATTTAAGCAAAATCATTGAATATATAGCAAAAGACAGCATTGATAATGCGCTGACTGTGTTCCACAAAATCAAAGATAAATGTTCAAGACTTTTTACTTTTCCTAATCGTGGTAGGATTGTCCCAGAACTACAGGACTATGGAATTTTATTGTATCGAGAATTAATAATAGAACCTTGGAGAATTATTTATAGAGTTTCAGATAATTATGTTTATGTTTTATCAGCGATTGACTCACGCCAAAACGTTGAAGATATATTGTTAAACAGATTCGCAAATAAATAAAACTGCTAACAAGACGATCGAGCAAACGCATATTGCTATTGCTCATCTTTACGTTAGAGTAAAAAGTTTAAGATTGTAGCTTCCATTAAACCCCTAAAAACTCATCTTTTGTTCGTAACGGGGCAAGTAAGGATTGGAACTGCCACCTTCTCTTCCTCTACGCAACAAGAGACTTTACTATTTCCCCGATAGTAGTTTTACCCCGCCCCCGTAAAGCCCTGCTCTTTAGAGCGGAGATGGATGGTTTGTGTTATTAAGTTTTCCCCAAAGCCCCGTGCTAAAGCACGGGGAGCGGGGTTCACTTAATTGACACCCTGCATAAAACTAACTTAAAATATCCTTTGTGTTGAATTTGCTGTTTTTTACAATGGTTTAAATTTTGTAGTATGAGAAGAAAAAATGTTTAGAGAAAGAAAATCTTCATTAGCAAAAGAACTTGATACTCTATATAGAATCTCCAAGTTTATCGATTCAATAACCGACCTGAAACAATTGCTTAAACTGATTATGGAGGAAAGCAAGAATGTTGTAAATGCAGAAGCAAGTTCGCTTCTTTTATACGATAGAGAAAAAGACGAACTATACTTTGAGGTTGCATTGGGTAAGAAAGGGGAAAAGGTAAAAGAAATCAGACTAAAAGCAAGTGAAGGAGTGGCTGGAACTGTTGCTAAAAAGAAAAAATCTATAAATATAGGGGACGTCACTAAAACAAATATGTGGGACAACAGCGCCGACAAGACATCCGGGTTCGAGACGCATTCACTGCTTGCTGTTCCCATGTTAAGAAAGAATAACCTTGTGGGAGTTATCGAGGTGCTGAATAAGAAGGGCAGGAAAGGTTTCACTAACGAGGATGTTCGCATTATGGAGATATTAGCTGAACAAGCCGCTTTATGTATCGAAAATGCCAGATTATATGAAGAGAGTTTAAGAGCGGCGCGGATGGCGGCCATCGGACAAACAATGGCGGAATTATCGCATTACATAAAAAATGTTTTAGCAGGTTTCGAAGGAGCAGGATCTCTTCTTGAATCGGGATTGCAAAAAGAAAACCGTGAAATGATAGAACAAGGCTGGTCTTTTTTGAAGAAAAGTCAGGAAAAAATATCCACTCTTGTTATGAATATGTTGAGTTATTCCAAAGAGAAAAAGCTTTCTTTTAATTTATATGATATTAATAAAGTTATATCGGATGTAGTATCATTGATGCAGCCGCGTTTAAAAGAAAAATCCATAACCATCGAGAAAAACCTAGATAAGAATATAAAGGAAATAGTGATTGACTCTGATGGGATTTATAATTGTGTTCTTAACCTGATATCCAATGCAATGGATGCCATGGAAAGTGAAAATGGTAAAATAACGGTGAATACACTGAATGATGAAAAGAATAAACAGGTTAAAATAGAAATCAAAGATAGTGGGAACGGTATCCCCAAAGATAAAATTAATGATGTGTTTAATCTTTTCTATTCATCAAAGACAAAAGGGACGGGACTTGGTTTAGCGGTAACGAAAAAAATAATAGACGAACATAAAGGAAAAATTTTAGTGGAGTCGAAAGAAGGAAAGGGAACGACGTTTACGATAATATTACCAACGAAGGGTTAGCGGGTAAACCGGTACACTGGCTAACTCGTTAACCGGAGAATTAATATGACATTAGTAGAGAAAATTTTATCTAAAAAATGCGGTAGAGAAGTTAAAGCCGGCGAAATAGTAATTATGCCTTTGGATTGGGTTATGGCGCAGGACGGTACGGCGCCGCTTGCAATTGATTCGTGGAAAAAGTTGGGTTTGAATAAAATAGCTAAACCGAAGAATACAATTTTCTTCTTGGATCATTCTGCTCCGGCTCCAAGAAAAGAAATGGCAGGACATCATCAAGTAATGAGAGAATTTGCCAAAGAACACGGTACCGTTATTTCCAGTATAGGCGATGGAATTTGTCATCAAATCTTGCCTGAATCATATGTGGGATGCGGTGATATAGTAATTGGCGCGGATTCGCATACATGCACTCACGGTGCCCTAGGCGCTTTTGCAACGGGTATGGGTTCAACGGATATTGCAGTAGGCATGGCGTTGGGAAAGATGTGGTTTAAGGTTCCTGCCACGATTAAAGTTGAAGTCAAAGGCAAGTTTCCTGAAGGTGTTACTGCGAAAGATTTAATTCTTAATATTATTGGCGTTCTTACCAGTGAAGGCGCTATTTATAAAGCATTGGAATTTGCAGGAGAAACAATTTCTAATCTTGATATGAGCCAACGGCTTACCATATGTAATATGGCGGTTGAAGCAGGCGCAAAGGTTGGTGTTATAGCTTCAGATGAAACCACAAAGGAATATCTTGCTAGTATGGGCAGAGAAAAACAGTATATAGAAATAAAAGCAGACGAAGATGCTTCATATGAAAAAGTTATATCTATTGATGCAAACAAACTCTCTCCCAAAATAGCGGCTCCTCACGGCGTAGATAATGTGAAAGATGTAAAAGAACTAAGAGGGACAAAGGTAGACCAGGTTTTAATTGGAACTTGCACAAACGGAAGATTGGAAGATTTCAGAGCTGTTTGTAAAATACTAAAGGGCAAGAAATGCGCCAAGAGTGTTCGGCTTGTTGTTGGTCCTGCCTCCAAGAAAATTTATGCGCAAGGCATAAAAGAAGGTTTGTGGGAAATCATAGTTGAAGCAGGCGGTCTTATACTTCCGCCCGGATGCGGACCTTGCGTAGGAATACATCAGGGAATATTAGCTGACGGAGAAGTTTGCTTATCAACGGCAAACAGAAACTTTAAAGGAAGGATGGGGAATCCTAATTCATATATTTACCTCGCTTCACCCTTAACCGCCGTAGCTTCGGCTATAAAAGGTGAAATAACAGACCCGAGAGATTATTTGTGAATTTGTTGGAAAGGTAAATTTCAGATACAATATTCCCAAAAGGAGAATTAAGAAATGCGACAATACCTGTATCCAATAATAGTAGAGTGTTTGGAAGAAGGTGGCTATTATGCGGAATGTCCGATACTGCAAGGTTGCCATGTAGAAGGAACCACCTATGCTGAAGTTATGGAAAATATAGAAGATGCCATTAAACTAATGCTCAAGTCCTATCAGGAGTTAAATAAAGAATTGCCCCAAGTTCCCATTTTGAAAGGAGATGTAATAGTAACTTCAAGCATTCCTGTTGCAGTGGGGAGCAAGTGAAATGGGCGAGAGATTTCCAAGTCATACGCGTACTTAGAGAAATTGGTTTTGAATTCTATAGACAGGCGAAAGGCAGTCACGAAGTATGGCGAAGAAAATCGGATGGAAGACACACTATAGTTCCCAGACATCGTGGAAAAATTATAAAACGCCGCACCTTAAAAAGTATTATTAGCGACATAGGCTTAACTGTTAAAAAATTTAGAGAGTTATTATAAATGGTATAGCTATATTTACCTCGCTTCACCCTTAACCGCCGTAGCTTCGGCTATAAAAGGTGAAATAACAGACCCGAGAGATTATTT
>JAGLSL010000090.1 GCA_023135785.1 bacterium | reverse complement strand
TTTCCCCTTTTTTCCACATTTTCTGTCTTGAACGGGAATAAAAATGCACCAATCCACTTTCAAGAGTTAATTTAATAGCTTCTTTATTCATATATCCAACCATCAATACTTGTCCATTGGCATAATCCTGAATAACTGCAGGCATCAGTCCATCGTCCTTAAATTTCAATTGGTCTATCCAGCTTTTGTCCATTTAAAAACTCCTTAAATTGAGGTTATATATCTAATAAAACTATTTTAACAAAGTCCTATCTGTATTGACAACGTAAAAGAGTCGAAATGACAAAAGGAGAATTTCTTCCGAAGAAATCCCTTCGGGACAATACCCAATTACTAATGAATATCTAATTGGGGAATTAGACATTGGACATTTCATTGGAAATTAGGTACTGGTAATTAGGAATTTAATTTATTTATTTCTTTAATTCCCCGCCTTTAAATAGATACACGACACCTCCAATAAGCGAGGTAGCTACCATAACAAGATAAAATACTATACTCAAGGCAAATGCATCCATTTTAGGGATAATTCCTGCAGTGGTTGCGAAGAAAAAAACAAAAGCAACCTCTCTGGTTCCTATCCCTGAGACTGTTACAGGGATGGCTACAATCAATTGGATTATAGGTATAAAAAGAAACAAGTATACAATCGGTATATTCAGATTAAGAAATTTGGATAGGAAATAGCAGACAAATATTATAAGGAGTTGAATAATAACGGAAACTGAAAGGGCAAATGCAAGGATAGTTTTACTTTTTCTATATAGAACCAATGCTTTTTTAAAGTTTGCTATTTTATCACCTATCCCAAATAGTCTAATTTTAAAAATTTTTGTTAAGAGAAACGTATTTTTAAGATTAAAGAAAAGAAAACTCGTAATCAAGAAAAACGCAAACAGACCAAAAACCAATGGTGACAGATTTTTAACAACAGGATATCTGAAATTCAAAAGAACAACAGGAATAGCAATAAAAATAAGCGCCGACATTCCTATCGCCCGGTCAATAAGAATAGAAGCCAAAGAGCCTGCATTTTTACGGGTATGTTTTGCAATATAATATAACTTCACTGCGTCCCCCCCCAAAGTGCCGGGCAAAAAATTCGAGAAGAAAAAACCGATAAATGTTAATTGGAATGCTTCTATAAAACTAAGTTTGACATCCTGCACTTCCAACAATCTCTTCCACCTGATAGCCGTTATCGTAACAGCTACAGCAAAAAACAAAATTGAAATGAATAAAAAAGGATAGGATGCATTTTGAAGATAACCGGGGAAGCTCTGCAGATTTTCTTTGCCAAGATTAAGAAGAATAAAACCTATCAAAGAAATACTTACCAGCGCTCTGATGACAAAAAATATGATATTTTTCTTCATAATTAACTGTCGCACTATAGCATATAAAACAAATATACTGCAACCATTTAAGGCGCCCCTAAAGAGGCGTGTAATAACAGCAGGATGAAGACCTTAAACTCAAGGATTTTTATTGCTCCGCCTTACTATTTAAAGATATGGAAGCATGTAACAGGACTTGCCCCGTAAAGAAATAAATTTCTAACGGGGCTTGCTACTTTCTACCAGCTACTTTAAAATAATCTGTTAATCTGTGTAATCTGGATTTAATAATCGCTGCCCCTAGAAATGCAGAGCATTTCAAGGACTAAGTACCCGAAAATTTCTCTGAAATTTCAGGGTGTGAATTGCAGGGTATAATCATAGTTCAGAGCGTAGCAAGAACTTTCACAATGAAAATATTAAGGCTTTACATAATAAAAGAATTTATTCCGTCTTTCCTGCTGGGGTTTTTTATATTTACTTTCGTTTTATTCATAAGTAATTTTTTCCCGTTGGCGCGCGTTTTTTTTGACGAGAGAATAGGACTGGCGACAACAATGACATTGCTTTTTAATATAGTTTGCCTCATTCTGCCCTATTCGATTTCAATGGGTATTTTATTGGGGAGCGTTAATTGTTTCAACAGATTGTCTCAAGACGGAGAAGTTGTGGGGCTAGAATCCTGCGGAATTGATCCTTTGGCTGCTATTTTACCGGTATTGGGCTTATCTTTTCTGATAAGTATATTTTGCCTATATCTTCACGCTGAAGTTTCGCCCTCTGCACACTTAGGAATTAAACAAATACAGGAAGATTTCAAG
>JAGLSL010000089.1 GCA_023135785.1 bacterium | reverse complement strand
CTATACTTGGGACATTTATATCCTCAAAAAGGCGTTGATATTCTTATTGAAGCATTGAAATATCTCCCGGATGGGAAACTGTTAATTGTTGGAGGAAATAAAAAGGAAGACATTTCTCGTATAAAAAACTTAAGTTCCCATATTGGTGTAGATAAACAAGTCATATTTGCAGGATGTGTTCCTCACTGCGATATAGGGAAATATTTTAATGGAGCGGGTGTATCGGTTATTCCTATTGTGAATACTATGGGGCAAAGATTATTTACCTCTCCCATGAAACTATTTGAATATATGGCTGCCAAAATTCCCATTGTGGCAAGTGATTTTCCTTCTATGAGGGAAATACTTGAAAACGGGAAAACAGCAGTTTTGGTAGAATCAGAAAACCCCAAAGCATTGGCAGAAGGTATAGAAAAAATTTTGACTGATAGAGACTTTGCACGAAAAATTTGCGAACAAGCATACGAGAAAGTAAAAAATTTTACTTGGGAAAAAAGAGCAGAAAAGATTACAATATTCTTAAGAAACGTATTAAAGACGGATAAAACGCAATGAAGCAGAAAATTTCCGCAATAGTTCCAACTTATAACGAAGAAGACAATATCCAAGATTGTCTAAAGAATCTGGATTGGGTAGATGAACTTATAGTAGTTGATTCATTTAGTACTGATAATACCGTGTCTATTGCACGAAAATATGCCGATAAAATTATTCAACACAAATATGATTATTCTGCCCGTCAAAAAAACTGGATAATTCCTCAAGCATCTCATAACTGGGTAATTCTTATAGACGCAGATGAGCGTGTAAATTCACAGTTACGTAATGAAATTTTGCAATTGCTTGAAAAAGGACCTGACAAAAAAGCCTACTGGATATATCGAACAAATATTTTCATGGGAAAGGAAATCAGACATTGTGGTTGGGAAAAAGACAGGGTAATTCGTCTTTTTACTAAAGAACATCGTTATGAAGATGTCCGAGTGCATGCTGAAATACAGGCAGGAAAAGAACATATGGCAATGCTTTCAGCAAAACTTGTCCATTATTCTTACAAAAATTTAGATGATTACTTGATCAAATTGCGAAGGTATTCAAAATGGGGAGCGGAAAAAAGTTTTACTGCAGGTAAAAGAGCAAATTTTTTTATTATTTGTGTGGCTCCGTTGGGAATGTTTTTAAAACGATATATCGGTAAATTAGGGTTTCTGGACGGAATCCACGGGCTTGTCTTAAGTTTATTTGCTTCATTCAGTGTGCTGATAAAATATATCCGATTGTGGGAATTGCAAACGATAGAAAACAGAAGACAGAAGACAGATAACAGATAACAGATAACAGACGACAGAGAACAGATGACAGATAACAGATGACAGATAACAGACGACAGACGACAGATAACAGATGACAGATAACAGAAAAAGATAGAATGGAAATAAGGTAGACATACGGTAGAAATGCAATAGATATATGTATATCCATTTATCATTTGAAATATAAACATGAACGTTAAATCAAATAAAGGTCATATTGTTTTTTTGGAAGATTCTTGTGCTTGGGGTGGAGTGCAAAAATGGATTCTTTCGCTTGCAGAAGGGCTTAGAGATTATGGATGGGATATTACTATTGCTACTCCCCAAAAAGGAGAACTTGCACATAGGGCCACAAAATCTCGCCTTGATGTTTTTCCTGTTGAATTAAACGGAACTTTCAGTGCCTTTAATCCTTTTGCTTTGTTGCGCTTTATTAAATATCTTAAAAAAAACAATGTGAAAACACTTTTTTTAAACGGTTCTAAAGAATTTAAATTTGGCGGGTTGTCGGCTTACTTCGCAAAAACAGAGAAGGTTATATATCGACGCGGAGCGGCTCTTCCTATAGCAAATAGATGCATTAATCGGTTTCTTGTAAAAAATGTTCTATCTTTTATCGTGACCAATTCCCAATCAAGTAAAAACTGCATTTTAGAAAACGGAAAGAATTGGTTAAATCAAGATAAAATGCGGGTTATTTATAACGGAGTTGACTTAAGTATTTTTAATCTCAAAGGGGAAATCGCACCAATTAGCAAAGAATTTAATATCCCAAATGACTACATAAAAGTGGTTTGCATCGGAAGATTGACAGAACAGAAGGGTTATCCTTTTATTATAGAAGCTATATCACGTGTATCTAAATCTTTCAATAAAATCCATATTATTATTGTCGGAGACGGACACTTAAGAAGTAAACTTCAACATATGGTAGAAGACAGGGGTTTGGGTAATATGATTTCTTTCGCAGGATTTCGCGGTGACATTGCTTCTATATTACGAGCTTGTGATTTTATGTTGCATACTCCTCTTTGGGAAGGTGCTCCGAATGTTATTCTGGAAGCAATGGCTTGCGGTAAACCTGTAGTGAGTTGGGATGTGGATGGGATAGGTGAGTTGATGGAAAATAACCTTACGGGATATTTCTCAAAAGAGAAAGATATAGAAAAACTTACGGCAAATATTCAGAAAATGATTAGCGATATTTCTTCTTCAAAAATAAAACAAATGGGAGAATACGCTCGTAAAAGGGCTGAAGAGCATTTTTCATTAAAAAAAATGATAAAAGAATATATTGAGATTTTAAAATGAGTTGCAATAGCGATAAATTAACCTTGTTTATGGAATCTAAGGTTAGGGAAATAATAAGTAAAACTATTGAAAAAAAATCTGTTTTATCTCCTGGGAAAATAGAGGATGTTTGCCTTATTCGCTCGCGAAAGGGGAAATTTATATGGCATATCGCTTTGTCCGGTGGTAAAAAAATATTTGTTAAGGCGATTAAACCTTGCAGTAAAAATTTATCTGAAATTAAGCTTTATGGTAAAAACCCTGAGTATCTGCGTTCTTTTTTGCCAACTGTTTACGGTGTTATAAAAAAATATGGATATTGTTGGATATTGTTGGAAGAGCTAAAACAATTGCCTTCAGCCAATATTTCTTTTGAAGATTTTAAAAAACCTATAGAATTTATGGCTTTTTTACATGCGAAGTTTTACAGTAATTCTTCCGTGATTAACAATAAAGAAATGGATTGGGCTCCTTGTTTTAAAAGGCAATGGCAAAATAAAATGAATAGCATTAGATTTATAATGCTATTTGCAAAATATATGCGGTATTTTGAAACGAGACCGATCTTACAAAAAGACGCAGTTTTTTTTAAAACTGTGATTAAAAACTCAAAGGAAACGTTCAGTTCTTTGCTTGATGCGCCTCATAGCCTAATACACGGCTGTTTTGAATATCATCACTTGTATACAATACAACAGGATAGTATTGAACTTAAAGAATTACGTCTTATAGATTGGGAAAATGTTTCGTTTGCTCCTGTTACTTTGGATTTGGTTTATTTGATAGAAAAAAGCATTGACTGTGGAATAAATGATACTATGACCCTTTCTAAATTTAGAAACGAGTGTTTAAATTATTATTGCTCTGTTATGAAAAATTACAGTATAGATATTGACGAGACGAAATTCCGCAATTTATACAATCTGACTTTTGCGTTTAAAATAATAACCCAGTTTATTTTCGAAGAATTGAAAAAGATAAAAAAAGGTAACTCTTCCAATTATAATTTTTATAGAAATCAACTTTTTGCATTGGATGAATCTTTGAATCTAATCAGATGAATATATGAAAAACCCTTTAGTCAGCGTAATCATTCCTACCTATAATAGAGCTTTAACTTTACAAGCAACAATCCAGAGCGTTTTACGACAAACATATAAAGAATTCGAAATCATCGTAATAGATGATGGCTCTATGGATGATACAGAACAAATCATAAATAATTTTAACGATAAAAAGATTATTTATATCAGGCAAGACCATAAAGGCGCTTCTTTTGCACGAAATAAAGGAATAGGAAATGCAAAAGGCGAATATATTGCCTTTCTTGATTCTGACGACATATGGCTATCTACAAAGATAGAAAAACAATTAGCTGTTTTTAAAAACAGTAAATTTAATCCCGGAGTTGTTTACTGTGGTATAGGATATATTGATGAAAGCTCAGAAGAAATAAGAGAAGAAAAACTGCCTGCATATAAAGGGAATATTTTTCTATATCTTCTCGGAGCAAGAAGAAATGTAGTTTTGGGCGCCGGTTCTACGGTTTTGGTGAAAAGAGAATGTTTTAAGGAATGCGGGTTATTAGATGAAAATTTACCATACCGAATAGATTTGGAATTGTTAATAAGAATATCGAGAAAATTTACTTTTGATTATGTTTCCCAACCTCTTGCCAAAATACGCATTCACAATAAAAGAATGTCATCTAACATAGACTCTATAATTAAAGGCAGAGAAATACTGTTTGAGAAAATACATAATGACCTTAAAAAGCACAGGAGAGTTTTGGCTAAATACTACTATCAGACAGGTGTTTTATATCTTAAAAAAGGCGATACAAATAAGCATAGAGAATATATTCTGAAATCCATCAGAGCTTTTCCTCTTATTCGTACAATAAGAGCATTGTGGAGGTAACATGAAAGTTCCTGTCCTATTTTATCATAAGATAAACTTCCCTGCACCGGAAGCCAAAGAAAAAAGCCTTTATGTAAACCCTAAAAATTTTCACTGCCAGATGAGATACCTGAAGTATAGAAGATATAACCCCATATATTTAGATGAGTTAGTAAAAGGTATGAAAGGTCAAATCAAGCTTCCTCCAAAACCTATAGTTATTACCTTTGATGATGGATATGAGGATAACTATACTATTGCATTTCCGATCTTGAAGAAATTCGGTTTTAAAGCCACTATTTTCCTGGTAACAGAAGATATAGGAAAAATATCAGGGGTTTGGATGGATTCCAGAGAAAAACTAAAAACATCACTGCTTAACTGGAGCCAGATAGAAGAAATGAATAAAGGAGGTATAAATTTCCAGTCTCATACTCACACTCATCCTGTTCTTACTAAATTAAATAGTGAACAAATAAAAAAGGAACTATTACTTTCAAAACAAATAATTGAAGAGAAATTGCAAAAACCGGTTAATTTTTTGTGCTATCCGATGGGAGACTTTGATGAAAGAGTTGAAGGATTGGTCAAAGATGCGGGTTATTTGGGTGCTTTTACGACGAAAAGAGGTTTTGTAAAAGATGGTGACGATCTTTTTACTTTGAAAAGAATCGGCATAAAATACAATAAAAAGATTTGGAATTTTGTCCATGCTTTAACCTTCAAATATAGATAAATGCTATATAAAATTCTTTATTTAACTCCGAGTGCAAATCTTTTAGGCGCAAGGCGGAGTTTACTGATATTGTTGGAAAACCTTGATAAGGAAAAATATTTTCCTATTGTTCTCTGTCCCAAGAAAGACGGGGAATTGGTGAGAGTATTAAAAGAAAAAGGCATAAGAACAGAAATACTCAGGTTGCGGAATTGGAGAAAAATTAGAAATATAAGGTTTATACCTTCCCTTATTTATTCGCTGGTCAAACTGATAAAAAAAGAAAAAATAAATCTTATCCATTGCAACGAATTTTGGATAAATCCTTACAGTGTAATATCCGCAAAAATTACTCGTATTCCTTGTATAACTCACATACGTACAAGTCTAGATATCAAAAAGATAAAAAATTATTTACTTGCGCATTCGGATAAATTAATAACCGTATCCAATGAAACTCGAAAACCAATCGAAAAATTCCCTACAATTTTTATAAAAACTACTACTGTATATAACGGAGTTGATATAAAACAGTTTAATCCTAATATAAAAGGTGACTACGTAAAAAAAGAATTGAACATTGCTCCGGAAGAAATCGTGATAGGGACAATAGGACAACTATATCCCGATAAGGGACAAAAGACGTTTATACAAGCCGCTTCTATTGTTTTAAAAACATACCCTGCGACAAAATTTCTTATAGTAGGCGAGGCAAAAAAAGAAAAATACAAAACGCAATTGAAAGACCTTGTTGATAAACTTGGCATTGGAGATAAAGTAATTTTTACAGATAATAGAAATGATATTCCCCAAATCCTTGCCAGCATCGATATTTTTGCGCTTCCTACACTCAAGGAAGGCTTTGCACGTGTTATAATTGAAGCCATGGCTTGTGCCAAACCTGTTATTGCAACTCGGGTAGGGGGGAATAGCGAAGCTGTTGTTGATAAAATATCGGGTTTTTTAATACCGGTAAATTCTCCTGATGTGTTGGCGCAAAAGATAATTGAACTTATTCAGGATGAGGACAAAAGGAAAAGTATGGGAAGCATAGGCAGAGAAAGAGTGGTCAACAATTTCAGTTTGGAACATTATGTAGATAATATAGAAAAAGTTTATAACGAATTCTTGAAATAAAATGAGACTATATCTGCGTTGTTTGGGTTATTTAAAACCATATTATAAGATTATATCTATATCAATAATCTGTATGATTTTTTATGCTTTTTTCAATATGGTGTCCATTGCATTATTAGAGCCGATAATAAATAAAGTTCTACTGGGAAATGGGTCAGTGTCTTTTAAAATTCCTTTGATTGGAAAACCTTTCCATGTTTCTCAATTGCAGCTTCTCGCGCTTATTAGTTGCACGATTATAGTCACATACTTTCTTAAAGGTATCTGTTATTATTTCCAATCCTATTTCACGAGTTATGCCGGCTCAAGAGCAATAATCGATTTCAGGAATGAATTTTACGAACATATTCAAAATCAGCCAATGCGTTTTTTTACTCAAAAACGCGTTGGTGAACTCATATCTCGCATAATAAATGATATAGAAAACATTCATGATTCTCTGACGGTAATTTTTTCAAATGTCATAAGAGAGCCGATAACAATTATTGTTTTAACTATTTTCTTATTTAACCTCAATTGGCAATTGACTTTAATTGCAATATTTGCGTTTCCGATAGCTATATATCCTCTTCATAAGTTCGGCAGAAAAATAAAAAGAATAGGTTACAATAAACAAAAACGTATGGCTGATGTTACGAATGCTATACATGAATCAATAGCAGGAATTGAGACGGTGAAAATTTTCGGTAAGGAAGAGGAAGAAGCCGAAAAACTTAAAGAAAATCAACTGAATCTCTTTAAATTTGCGATGAAAAAGGCAAAAGTCAAAGCGTTAGCGCCACCTATTATGGAATTAGTAGGCGCTATAGGGGTAGCAATGATTTTGTATATAGGAGGAATGCAGGTAATAAAAGGAAGTTTTGATATTGCCAAGTTTTTCACTTTTATATTTGCCTTAAGTGCTCTTTATCGTCCTATAAAAAATTTGACGCAGGAAAATAACAAAATACAAACTTCTATGGGTTCTGCACAACGTGTTTTTGAAGTTTTGGATTATCAGGAAATTGTCAAGGATGTTGCCAATGCTATTGAAATGCCCCCTTTTGAAAAAAATATAATTTTCAGGAACGTTTCATTCTCATACGGCCATAAGCCGATATTGAAAAATATAAATTTGGAGGTTAAAAGAGGTGAAATAATTGCAATTGTGGGGCTTTCAGGAGAGGGCAAGACTACTTTAGTAAATCTTATCCCACGTTTTTACGACCCTATAGAAGGTAAAATAGATATAGACGGATGCGATATAAAACAGCTGAAACTGAAATCATTGAGAAGACAAATTGCTATTGTAAGCCAGGAGACTTTTCTTTTTAACGATACAATAAGAGCTAATATTGTTTATGGTTCCGCTAATAGCCAAATTGCAAATGAAAAAATAGTGGAAATAGCTAAAGCGGCTTCAGCTCATGAATTTATTGAGAAACTGCCGAATGGCTATAATACGATAGTAGGTGAAAGAGGCGCTCAAATATCCGGCGGGCAAAGGCAGAGAATATCTATCGCAAGAGCGTTATTTAAAAATCCGTCTATACTTATTCTTGACGAAGCTACATCAGAACTTGATAGTGAAGTGGAGAAAATTTTACAAGAGGCGCTGGAAATACTTATGAAAGGTCGCACTACCTTTATTATTGCTCATAGATTGTCTACAATAGTTCACGCTGATAAAATAGTTGTATTAGGCAATAATACTATTTCTGAAATCGGAATTCATGAAGAGTTGATAAAAAAAGCCGGTGTTTACAAAAAACTTTACGAAATGCAGTATAAAACAAGGAAATTGATTTTGTAAGAAATATTTTCAACTTATAGAGAATGAGGGATGCAGAAGTTCAGAAACATAATGG
>JAGLSL010000088.1 GCA_023135785.1 bacterium | reverse complement strand
GCTAAATATTCCTGGAAAATTAGTTGTTATGCCGATTATCCCGCGTTAGGAGCGTTCTTTAACGAGATAGAAAAAAGCCCCTTGTTTTTGTGCGTAGAGTCTCCTACTATTTTATCGAAAGCAGAGAGGCTGACTAAAAAACATAAAGCCGATTTTTTGCTTTCCACTTACAGGTTGAAAATTAAAAAATGAATGAAAAAAAGCAGATAATAATTATATTTGGATTATTAATAGTACTTATTATGCTGTGGATTTTTGTCTTGCATCCGCCTAAAAAGAATCTGGATAAAATGAATGTATCGGTGGAAGAAACCGGGTTGGAATTTAAAATTATACTTGAAACGGCTGAGAAGTATTTTAAGGATAAAGAAGGCGTGCAGAGGTTTTCTTATGAAGAAGACAAAGACCCTTTTTCTTTGGAAAGAAGAAAAGTTCTTGGAGAAAAAGAAATCGCTTCTGAGTTTTTAAAGGAATTAACCCTAAAAGGTATTCTTTGGGATTCTAAAAAACCGTTGGCAATCATAAATGGGGAGGTAGTGAGGAAAGGAAGTATTATAAAAGGCATAGAAATAAAAAGGATAGAACCTAATTGTGTTGTGGTGGAAGTTGAAGGAGAGGAAAAATTTCTTTTTATTGAAGGCGTTAGAAATGTGGAAAACCCCCATAGTTTCCACAAAGTGAAAACAATCAAGGGGGTAAAATCGCTTTAGCGATTTTAGGAAAAAGATAAAAAACTCAAATCGGAGGGCATAACAGATGAAAAAAATATTCCCGTTTTTATGCATTAATATTATATTAATCTTGTCTTTTCAGGTTTTTGCACAAAATCAGACAGATGAAATTATATCATCTTCTGAAAGCGTAATTACTTTGGATTTTAAAGACGTGAAATTAGAAGATGCTTTAAGATTAATAACTGAAAAGACGGGAATGAAATTTGTAATGAAGGCGGATTTATCCGAGAAATTGGTTTCGATATATTTACCTAACGTTGAAGGTAAAGACGCCCTTGATGCTATCTTAAGCATGCATGGGTTGGATTACACCCGCAGGAAAGATACGGACATATATATTGTTGAAGAAATGCCTGAAACTTTGCCTCTTGAGATTGAGGCTATTAAGTTAAGATATGCAAAAGCAAAAGATATGGGGGAAATAATAAAGAATAATCTTTCTCAACATGGACAGGTAAGTGTAGATACTCGAACAAATACTGTGATCATTAAGGACTTGCCGAGAAATATGGCAGAAGTAAAAGACCTTATAAGCAAATTAGACCATTCCCTTCCCCAAGTTTTAATCCGCGCGGATATAGTGGAATTATCTACGGAAGCAACAAAAGAATTAGGTGTCGAGTGGGGGGTAGGTATTACTGCTTCGGGAGCAGTCCAACAGACTACATTCCCTTTTCATACAGATAAAGCGACAACATTTAAGAAATTAGAACAAGTTTACAATGAAAGCGGTGGATGGGCTGGAAGCGAAGGCGCAATACCAACCTTTTCATTCGGACAGCTTTCTTTTGCCCAATTGAGCGCTTCTATAAAAGCGCTTGAGACAAAAGGATTAGCTAAAATATTAGCTCAACCTCGCATCGCTGTTCAAAATGACCATGCGGCTAGTATCAATATCACGAATCATATAGCTTTGGCTATGAAGGTTACTTATGACGATGCGGGTAATATAGTAAGTAGAGAGCCCTTGTACGGTGATATTGGCGTAGAGTTGAAGGCAACTCCCCATATTACCGACGAGGGAAATGTTATCTTGGAAGTAGAACCTTCAGTAATCTCTGCAGACCCTTCTCCGTATTTTGCAGAGGCAGTGGATACGACAACACGTTCGGCTAAAACAATTATAACAGTCAAAGACGGAGGGACGATAGTTATAGGAGGATTACTGCGCAGCGAAAATACAACAACAATAACGAAAGTCCCCTTTTTGGGTAATATACCCTTACTTGGACTTCTGTTTAGGTCTACAGAGGAAACGGAAGAAAGAACTGATTTGGTGGTATTCATATCTCCTATAATACTTACAGAAGAAAAGACTGCAAGAATCTTGCAGGAAGACAGAACGACAATAAGAAATTTGGAAGAAACAGTATTGCCGTCCAAATCCAAAAAAGGCGAGAACAAAGGATATCTAAAGTACAAGTAAATAGTCTTCTCAAGAAGTAATAGAACAATATTGCTCAAATAACTAATTAGATAAGGATCTAAAATAGAATTTTATGTTTGTACTATTCTTGGTTGGACTGAAAACGCTATTCCCTATTTTTAAAAGGGAATAGCGTTTTCGTGATATAACAATTCTTCGATGGTATTGATTACCACCTGAGATGTTTTTCTTCTCCCAGAAGTTTCTTGAGATGGTTTTCTATAATTTCATCTTTGGAAGATTTTCGTTTCTGAAGTGATTCTTCAAGTTCGGCAACTTTATCTTTAAGCTTTTCGACACCTTTTTCCCCTATTTCCAGTCTTAAATCAAACGCTTTGTCAAGGATACCATCCATTTTACTCTTTATTTTTTCTTTGTTTCTTTGGGAAGTTTCATCCTTATACTCTTTGGCTAATTCCATGGCCTCTTGATTCAGTTCTTGCATCTGTTTCATCATTTTCTGCATTTCGGGGTCCATGTCTTTTTTTTGGAACATTCCTTTAGACCTTGCTTCTGCAAAGCGTCTTTCCATCGGCTGTGCATATAGTGTAAAGCTTAATGCCAAAAGAAGAACCAGTGTGGTAACTATTAACTTTCTCATTTTTCTTCACCTCCTCTCATATTGATAAAAAAACTGTTATTTCTTCTATATCTTCGTATATACTGTTAATTTCTACATCTATACTATGTCCTTCTGCTGATTGGATTGTTTCTCCTGCAATAATTTTATGTATATCTGCTATTGATTCCTCTAATTGTTCTGTTTTATATGTAAAAGAATCATCCTGCCATTTTAAGTTTATGTCCGTAGTTCTAATGCTTAAAAATAAGAAAAAGAATAAAAATACAGCGGCTGCAACACCAGAGCCGAAAGCAAAAACACGTCTGGTTCGAAAAATTCCTTTTGCTTCTTTTAAGTTAGAAGC
>JAGLSL010000087.1 GCA_023135785.1 bacterium | reverse complement strand
CGCGGAAGAACGAATTATTATCATCTGACCCTGCTATGCAAGAATGAACAGGGTTATAGAAACTTGATGAAACTCAGCTCTCTCGGATATTTGGAAGGATTTTATTATAGACCCAGAATTGATAAGGAAATTTTAAAAGAATATTCAGAAGGGTTGATAGCGCTTTCTGGATGCCTTAAGGGCGAAATATCCCAAAAAATATTACAGGATAATGAAGATGAAGCGATTCGTATAGCGGGCAATTTCGAGGAAATTTTAGGTAAAGGCAATTTTTATTTGGAGCTGATGGATTTTTCTTTACCTGAACAGAAAAAAGTTAATGAGGCTATGATTAGAATTTCAAAGAAGCTTGATATTCCCTGGGTTGTTACTAATGATGTGCATTATATCCAGAAGGAACATTCTGTTGCGCACGATGCTTTATTATGTATTCAGACGGGTTCTTTATTACAGGACGAAAAAAGGTTGAAGTTTAGCACTGATGAGTTTTATTTCAAATCGCCGCAGGAAATGAAGAAAATATTTGCCGATTATCCTCAGAGTTGGAAGAATACTATTGAGATTGCGGAAAAATGTAATTTACAGTTGCAATTTGGGAAATTTCATTTGCCGCATTTTCCTGTTCCCGAAGGCGAAACGTTGGATTCATATCTTGCCAAATACTGTTATGAGGGTCTAAAACAAAAACTTCCCGAGGCGGATGAGAAAATAAAAGAAAGATTAGAACACGAATTATCGGTTATAAAGACTATGGGGTTTTCGGGTTATTTTTTAATTGTTCAAGATTTTATCAATTTTGCCCGCCGCGAAAAAATAGCGGTCGGTCCAGGCAGAGGTTCTACTGCGGGAAGTCTGGTTGCTTTCTGTTTAGACATTACCGAAATAAATCCTTTGAAATACGGATTATTTTTTGAAAGGTTTCTTAATCCCGGACGAAAGAAGATGCCTGATATTGATATAGATTTTTCCGATACACGCAGAAGCGAGGTTATAAATTATGTTACTAACAAATACGGAAAAGATAAGGTTAGCCAGATTATTACTTTCGGAACAATGGCGGCAAGAGCGGTAATAAGGGATGTCGGGCGAGTTTTGGACATGCCTTATAGCGAAGTTGATCTAATTGCCAAAAAAATTCCTCTGCTGGGACATTTCACATTAGCCGAAGCTGTGAAGAAAGATAACGATTTAAAGAATTTTCAGGAGAAATATCCTGCTCTTTTTGAAATATCAAAAACTTTGGAAGGATTGCCCCGTCATGCTTCTACCCATGCGGCAGGAATTGTTATAGCCAGGGAACCATTAACGGATGGATATACTCCTCTTTATCAGATAAGCGAGGGGGAAATCTTGACTCAGTATCCAATGGATATTCTGGATAAAATCGGACTTTTGAAAATGGATTTACTTGGGTTAAAAACGCTTTCTTTGTTAGCTAATACTGTTGAGATAATTAAATTGACTCAGGGCAAGGATATTGATTTGGTAAATTTGACTTTGGATGATGCTCCCACATACAAATTATTGCAAGCGGCAAAAACTATTGGAGTTTTTCAGTTGGAAAGCGAAGGGATGAGAGAACTAATAAAGAAGATGCGCCCAACTGGTTTTAAGGATTTGATAGCTCTTTTAGCCCTGTATCGTCCGGGACCATTGGGCGGCGGACAGGTTGATGTATTTGTCAAAAGGAAATCAGGCAAAGAAGCCGTTGTTTATCCTCATCCCTTATTAAAACCTATACTGGAGGAAACTTACGGGATTATTCTTTATCAGGAACAAGTTATGCGAATAGCTTCGGAAATTGCTAATTTTTCTTTGGCTGACGCCGATGATTTAAGGTCGGCTATGGGTAAAAAGATTCCTGAAGTTATGGATGAAAAAAGAGCGCAATTTGTAAAAGGAGCAAAGAAGAACGGCATTACGGAATCCAAAGCAGATAAAATTTTCGATTACATGGCACATTTTGCGGGCTATGGTTTCAATAAGGCACACAGCACGGCTTATGCTTTTGTCTCTTACAGAACCGCTTATCTTAAAGCCAATTTTCTGTTGGAGTTTATGGCGGCGCTTCTAAATGCGGAAAAGGCAAACAGAGACAAGATGGCTATTATTATGAATGAATGCAATGAAACGAATATAAAAGTTTCTCATCCGGATATAAATGAAAGTTCTATTAATTTTACCGTTGTGGAAGACAGCATAAGGTTTGGCTTATTGGCGGTAAAAAATGTCGGAGAACAGGCAGTGCAAGAAATTATCAGCGCAAGAGAAGAAAAAGGAAAATTTCTTTCAATGATTGATTTTCTTGAAAGGATAGGTTCTAGAAAAGTTACGAAAAAAGTTATAGAGAGTCTGATTAAATGCGGTGCATTTGACTGTTTGGATAAAAACCGTGCTTATCTAATAAATGTATTGGAAAAAGGAATTAATTCCAGATATGGCAAAAAAGAAGGACAAATTGCGCTTTTCACTGCTCCTTTACGCGAAAAATCGGACGAAAATTACAAAGTGCAGGAATGGAGCCAATCCGAAATTCTGCAATTTGAGAAAGAACTTTTGGGATTTTATTTGACAGGACATCCTTTGACTAAATACGGGGAAGCGCTTAAAAAATGCACAAGTGGCGACACTGTTGCTTTGTCAAAACTTAACGGTTCTAAAACTGTGAAAATAGCCGGAGTAATAAGCAATATCAAGAAAAGATTCACCAAAAAAGAAGGCAAGAGAATGGCTATATTCACATTGGAGGATTTGAAAGGAAGCGTAGAAGTCTTATTGTTTCCCGATGCTTTTGAAAAAGAAAAAAATAATATAGTAAACGGCGCGGAAGTAATTGTGGTAGGCAAAGCAGAAGCAAACGGTGATTCATCTAAAATAATCGCTTCTTCCTTGAAACTTATTTCCGAAGTCATAAATAAATTGCAATCAGGACCCCAATTATCACAACCTGCTAAATTAAAACAAGCAATGCATATATATATTGACGAATCGCAGGCAACCGAAGATGTTTTAGGTAATTTAAAAAATATTTTGCGAATTTCAAGAGGGGACAGCAAAGTGTATTTTCATATCCTCAAAGGTTCTGAAGAAACAGTTCTTTTGGCGGGGTATTATATAAAAGTAAATCCGGATAAACTTCTCTTGGATAAAATTGAAGAAATTTTAGGGAAAGGAAAGGTTTCTGTTGTTCAGGAATAGGACAATAATATTAGATGTAGAGTTTACAAATTTGAAAATTTTCTCTATTATATTCAACTAAAATGAATAAATTAACTATATCCCCATCTCCTCATATAAGAGATAACATTACTGTAAAATCAATGATGTGGGGTGTTATAGTTGCTCTTTTGCCAACTGTTGTTTGGGGTGTTTTCTTTTTTCAGGCTCATGCGTTATATTTAATTTTGACTTGTATTATTACTGCGGTTTTATCGGAAGCCATTTGTCAGAAAATTTTAAACAGGCCATTAACAATAACCGACGGCAGCGCTTTTTTAACGGGGCTACTTTTGGCTTTGGTCTTGCCTCCTACTTTTCCGTTATGGGCAGGTTCGTTAGGTGCTGTGGTTTCAATTGTAATTGGTAAACATGTTTTCGGAGGGCTTGGGTATAATATTTTTAACCCTGCGCTTTTGGGAAGGGCGTTCCTTTCTGTTTCTTTCCCTGTTTTAACAACTGCTTGGCAAGTCCCTGTTTTAAATACCGCAAAACTTTTTTCCGAAGGCAAATTCAATGCTTTTTTCTCGGGCGATACAATTACAATGGCTACTCCGCTTGCTTTAGCGCTTCCAAAATTTGCAGTTGCCAATCCCGATATGCCCTCTTATATGGAACTTTTTATCGGGGCAAAGGGCGGATGTATCGGCGAGGTTTCTGCTTTGGCTTTGCTTATCGGCGCAGTATATTTAATTATTAAAAAATATATTGATTGGCGTATTCCTTTTGGTTATATAGGAGTGGTTTTTATAGTAAGTTCTTTATTATGGTTTTCAAACAATGCTAATCCTACACCTTTGTTTCACGTTTTAAGCGGGGGACTTTTAATAGGCGCTTTTTTTATGGCTTCCGATCCTGTAACTTCACCTATTACAAAAAAGGGCAGATGGATTTTTGGAATAGGAGCGGGGATTTTAACGATAAGCATAAGAACATGGGGAGGATATCCCGAAGGAGTTATGTATTCTATTTTGATGATGAATGCCTTTACTCCTTTGATAGAAAGATTTACCGCTCCTTTACAATTTGGTTCACCCCGTTAGAGATAAAATAAGCACTATGTTAAATAGGAGTACTTTTAAAATAATGCGAAAAAGATTCTTTTATATTGAAAAGGTAGATATATGCTCCGACATATCGTCGAAGCTATCTCTAACGGGGCGAGCTAAAAAATGAAAAATAAATCTTTGCAAATTTTTGTCGCACTTGGAGCTGTTTGTTTATTTTCAGGTGGAGCGTTAGCGATAATGTATAATTTTACGAAAATTCCTATTGCCGAAAACCAGCAGTCTGAATTAAAAAATGCTATTTTAAAAGTTCTTCCTTCGGTTGAAAATTATAAAGAAATAAAAAAGACGGAAACCATAACTATATATAAAGGTGAAAACGAAAAGGGGGAGATGTTAGGCTATGCTGTAGTGGGAGAGGGTAATGGTTTTCAAGGCAAAATCAAATTAATTGTTGGTTTTGATAAGGATTTAAAATCTTTTTTAGGTATGGAAATTCTTGAGTCTTTGGAAACGCCCGGACTTGGGACAAGAGTCGGCGAAGAACCTTTTAAAACACAAGTGAAATCTTTGAAATTAGAACCTGATGTTTCTATCGGTATTGTAAAAAACGAAAAAAATAAAAAAGAAACTGATGTTCAGGCTATCACAGGAGCCACTATTTCGTCTACCGCTGTTGTCAAAATTTTAAATGAGATTGTTAAGGAAACAACTAAAACAATTCAAAGTTCAAAAATCAAAATGTAAAATGACAAA
>JAGLSL010000086.1 GCA_023135785.1 bacterium | reverse complement strand
AATTTTCAGGCGGGCAGAGACAGAGAATAAGCATTGCGCGCGCGATTTCGATGAAACCCAAGTTGATAATATGCGATGAAGCGGTAAGCGCTCTGGATGTGTCTATTCAGGCACAGGTTATCAATTTACTCATAGACCTTAAAAATAAACACAAATTATCTTATCTATTTATTTCACACGACTTGAGCGTCGTAAGCTATATTGCTGACAAAACGGCTGTTATGTACCTCGGACAAATCGTAGAAAGTGCAGATACCTCTGATATAATCAACAACCCGCTTCATCCTTATACTCAAGCGCTTATATCAGATGTTCCGCGAATAGGTGAAAATAAGGATAAAAGAACGATTTTAAAGGGAGATGTTCCTTCTGCCTCAAATCCTTCGCCCGGATGTAGATTCCATCCCAGATGTCCCATCGGCGTACAAAAATGTACAACCGATGTGCCTAGGTTAGAAAATAAGGGCAACAATCACTTTGTTTCGTGTCATTTAGTTTAAAGACAAAAACTTTGGGGGAGAAGTAAAAGAAACACCCTGAATCTAAATTTGAATAGCTATTCTCTAACGGGGTTTACCCCGTTAGAGATTAAAAAGAAAAGTTATGATCTATCTCAACACTTCAGGAACAAAAATAGAGAGTGTTCAAATATCAAGTTTGTTTTACGGTTGCCATAGATACCCTCGGTTTCGCCGAGAGGCAAGCAATGGCTACCTATCTCTAACGGGGTTTATCAATATAATCTTTTAGTCGGCTTGTTGCTTTTTCATCCATCTCTATGAATTGAAGCCCAATATCATATAATAGTTTTCCACCTCTATCTTGAACTCTTTCCCAAATAACTTGAGCCATAACTTCAACAAGCGAAAGTTCTGAAGAAAAAATACTCGCTTCCATGACATTGCCTTTGTGCAATACTTCCTCTTGCATTTCTATTCTTGCGCCATTAAGATTTATATCTTTCACTGTTCCACTATATTCTTCAAGTTTATTATCAACATTAAGCAAAAATTTTAGGGTTATAATCGGTCTTACATTATCTGTTTTTATTCTCTCTATTCTGTCAAAAACTTCTTCTTCTTTTACAAACTCAAAAATCAAAGTATGAGAGCCGATTTTTATTCGGTCTTTATGTTCCAATTTGCATTTTAATGTTTTTGTCCAATTTAAGGTTAATCCGCTTTTTGAAGCTAAATCATAAAGCATGTAATTTTCTTCTTCAGGCCTTATTTTTGCGTGAACATCCGAAACATCATCTCCTGTCAAACATAAATCATTTTCAGGGTTTTGCCCAATAAAAAATTCTTTGTTACCGGATAAATTGTAAACAGGGGATTCTCCGTGAATTTTCTCGCATATAAGAACAGCGGGGCGTACCAAACTATCTTTTATTTCTCCCTGTGGTACATTTGACAAAATATGGTTTCCGTTTTTCATAATATCACCCAGCAATTAAGAAGTTGCGTATTTCATTCTAAATATTTATTCGGAAATGCATTCAACAAGATAATTGTGAAGTCTTTCCTTCGATTTATCACTCATCTCTAAAAATTGAACCCCTACTTCATGTAGTATTTTACCACCTCTGTCAAAAGCGACTTCCCGTACTACTGTTCCTATCAAGTCAATTGATGGAAGGTCCGGAGAATAAATTTGCGCTTCTATCATGCTTCCCTTAGTTAATTTTTCTTCCAACTCTATTCTCACCCCTTCTAAACTTACATCTTTTATTAATGCTACAAACTCTTTGGCTTTATTGTGAGAATAAACTATAAACCTTAAAGTAAGCGGAGGAGAAATTCTTACCGCTCTTCTTCTTTCAGCGCCTTCTAAAAATTCGTCGGTTCTTCTATATCCTCTTTTTAAATCAAAAAGCAAAACAATAGAGCCGATTTCTATTCTGTCTCCGAATCTCAATTTATATTCATGGATTTCGTGTTGGTTTACCATAACCCCAGTTTTTGACAATAGGTTATAAAGAACATAGCTATCTTTTACGGGAGTTATCCTTGCATGGAAGGGGAAAACATTCGGTTTGTTCAAGCATAAGTCATTTTGCGGATCAGAACCTATATTAAAATCTTTCCCGTGAGGTAATTCATAAATTTTGGATTGTCCCTCTATTCTCATAAATAAAACAACAACAGGATTCTTAAAATCACTTTTCTTTTCCGAACGTGGTTCTAAAACACGACTTTCTTTTTTTCTTACTTTATTCCTTCTTCTAAAAAAGAAAAAACCCATAGTAATCTCCGTTACTTATACATTTTTACCGCAACATTTTTTATATTTCTTTCCACTGCCGCAAGGACATGGGTCATTCCTACCAACCTTGGCTTGAGTCCTGCGAAAAGGAACACTTTTTGCCTCTGTTTGTTGACGAGTAATTTGAGGATTAGGTCTTTGATTTGATATTACAGCGTTTCTTTTTAAATTATCAGCATCCTGATGCACAAATCGCATTTTGCCGGAACCCGCAATATTTTCTTCCCTTTCTTGAGACAATTTGACTTTAAAAAGATAATTGGTCACTTCTTTCTCAATCCTATAATTAAGAGCACCAAACATTTGATATGCTTCTTTTTTATATTCCACTAAGGGATTTGTTCCTCCATAACCTCTTAGACCAATCCCCTGTCTTAACTCATCCATCTCCCGCAGATGTTCTTTCCAGCATCTGTCTATAGTCTGAAGTAAAACTATTTTTTCTAAATGCCTCATCATTTCTATTTGTCCCAAGTCAGACGCAGTCTCCGCGCTTATTTCCCGTTCTTTCTGAGAATAAACTTCACGAACTTTTTCTTTCAAAATAAGTTTTAATTCTTTCGTGTTTATATGTTCCAAATCTATTTCGGGTAAGAAAAAAGAGAAATGAGAAGAAACGAATTTTTTCAAACTATCCCAGTCCCAGTCTTCAGAATGGACTTTTTCCGGCGCATAAAAAGATATTTCGTTATCTATTACATCATCCATCATTTGCAGAATGATTTCTTTAAGATTATCATCCTCCAGCGCCCTTCTTCTTTCTTTATATATAACTTCGCGCTGTCTATCCATTACATCGTCAAAACTAAGTAAGTTTTTTCTTATATCAAAATTCTGCTCTTCCATACGCTTTTGAGCGCTTTCTATAGTTCTTGTAAGCCAGGAATGAGTTATTGGTTCGTTATCGGGAAGCCCGAAATGCTCCATAAGATTTTTTATTCTGTCCCCGCCGAATATCCTTAAGAGGTCATCTTCCAAAGAAAGGAAAAACTGCGAAGAGCCCGGGTCACCCTGTCTGCCTGAGCGTCCGCGTAATTGATTATCAATACGTCTATCTTCGTGTCTTTCAACACCCAATATATGAAGTCCACCTATTTCGGCGACACCTACTCCCAATTTGATGTCCGTGCCTCTTCCGGCCATTTGCGTTGCTATTGTTACCGTTGCTTTTTGTCCTGCTTCCGATATTATCTTTGCTTCTTTTTCATGATATTTCGCATTCAAAACTTCGTGCTCTATACCTTCTTCCTTTAAAAAGTTTGAAACCTCTTCAGAGCTTTGTATGGAAATCGTTCCGACCAATACAGGCCTTCCCTCTTCGTGCAACCTTCTTATCTCTTCTCCCACCGCATTTAACATCTGTTTTCTTGTTTTATATATAACATCGGAAAATCCTGTTCTTTGCAAAGGTTTATTTGTAGGAATAGAAACCACTACAAGGTCGTAAACCCCTCTAAATTCACCCTCTTCAGTTTTAGCGGTTCCTGTCATGCCTGCATATTTTTCATAATAAATACGGAAATAGTTTTGAAAGGTAATCGTAGCCAGTGTCTGATTTTCTCTTTCAATGGTTACCTGCTTACCTTCATTTATAGATTTCGCTTCAAGCGCCTGATGTAACCCTTCGGAATATCTTCTGCCCGGAAGCAATCTGCCTGTGAACTCATCTACTATAAGCACTTGTCCGTCTTTTATAAGATAATCCTTATCTTCGCGAAATAGATTATGAGCGCGAAGAGCTTGGTTAATATATCCGGCAAATCCCATACTTGCGGTATCATAGAGCGAATCTATACCCAATAATTCCTGAGCTTTTTCTATTCCGTCTTCTGTTAACATAACAACATGCGCTTTTTCATCAACTTCATAATCAGTGTCTTTTTGCAGGCGACGGACTATCTTGTCTATCTTTAAATACAAATCCACCGAATCATCAGTCGGACCGGAAATAATAAGCGGCGTCCGTGCTTCGTCAATCAATATGGAATCAACTTCATCAATAATCGCATAATGCAAATTCCTCTGCACAATATCTTCCTTTCTACCGCAAATATTATCGCGCAGATAATCAAATCCGAATTCGTTATTGGTCCCATAAGTAATATCGCAGTTATATGCATCTCTTCTTGCAGTTGTATCCATATTTGACTGAATTACTCCGACCGTCAACCCAAGAGACTTATATAGGGGTCCCATCCATTCATTGTCTCGATGCGCAAGATAATCGTTTACTGTAACGATATGTACGCCTCTGCCGAGTAAAGCGTTAAGATAAGCGGGCATAGTCGCCACAAGAGTCTTTCCTTCGCCTGTAGCCATCTCGGCAATTTTACCTTCGTGAAGAATAATACCGCCCATTAACTGCACATCAAACGGCACCATCTCCCACACAACCTCTATATCGCTCACATTCCAACGTTTACCCACCAATCTTTTGCAGGCTTCTTTAACTAAAGCAAAAGACTGTGGCAAAATATCGGCAAGCATCTGATTATATAAACTCTTTATCTCTTTTTTGATTCTGCCCTTCTCTTCCGCACCGGAAGCCATATCTATCCTTGCCTTCAACTCTTTTAGCAGTTCTTCGCTTTCTTTATATTTTTGCACAGCTATTAATTTTAATTCTTCTGTTTTTTTGATAATACCGCCCTCGGAAAGCGCTTTGAACTCGGATTCGTGAGAATAAATTTGCTCGACGATTTTAGAAAGACGTGCCAGTTCTTTTTTCTGACGGATATTGGATAATATGTTTCCTAACATAACGGCGTATTATAGCACTGCAGAGGAAATAGAGGAATTCTACTGCGGATTGCAGATTGCAGAATAAAAAAACACAATTTATTTAATAGATGTAACCGATAAAGCAGTAACTAAACAGCCAGAGGGAAATTGACAGGGGGATAGTTATGATATATATTGACCGACAGAATAAAAGACAATGAGAAAAAAATTGAACGCTTCTGTAAAAATCGCAGTATTAGGTCGTGCTGCTCCACTTTGTGAAATATGTCTTCAACCTACAGCTTTTGCAAGATATACAGATATTGGGGGAAAAAGAGTGGGAAGATTTTCTCACATACGTGCAGTATCAACTGATGGACCACGACACGACACCAACTACCCAAAAAAACTTATTGATTCTGCCGAGAATCTATTTTGGTGTTGTACAGATTGTCATGATATAGTAGACCTTCAAGATAAATGGAATATGGAGACTTTAATGAATAAATTGAACGAAACGAGATCAAAAAAAGAATCAAAGGTAGAGTTGATAATTGAAGGCGAAATAAATGTTGAGGGTGAAGAAGCTGAAGAAATCACTGGCATTAATGCAGGCGGTAAATCTACCGTATTAAGACCAGGAACTATAGTCAATGTAAAAGGTATAAAAACGAAAAAGATTTTTGGAGTTAGAAACCAATGAAAATAGGAATAGGACTAAAATGCCCTACTGGACATTTCAATGTCCAGACTATGTTAGGTGAACCAGTTTGTCCCAAATGCGGACTAAAACTTGTAAAAGATGACAACGCAGCTGATACTGCAATGAACCGCGTATGTAGCAGTTGTGGGTTATCAATTGGTCTCAACGTGTTTGACACAGGTGTTTGTCCAAAATGTGGGAAACCTTGGAAATAGGGCTTAACAAATCTCTAATCATTATTTATTTCTCCCCTTCTTATATACTTCTTCCCTTGATATCCCGATTCCCTGATAACCTGCCCTCTGTTTTCTGATTTCTGTCCTCCCTGCCCACTATTTGTCAGGCGAGCTATTACCCACTTACTGTCATTGCGAGCGAACGCGGTGAGCGTGGCAATCTCGTATTTGAGATTACTTCGCCTTTGGCTCGCAATGACAAGAGAGAGTATATTTTCCCATTTTTTTTCTGTTCTCTGCCATCTGTCATCTGTCTTCTGACCTCTG
>JAGLSL010000085.1 GCA_023135785.1 bacterium | reverse complement strand
TATATGATTGGAACCGACTTTTTTAGGCTCGGTCATTATTTGAAGATTCTTGGTTATAAAAACCGGTTCTTCGTTGCTTAAACCAAAAGGAGAAAAAAGCTGAAATTCTTTTACTACCGAATCAGTAAGAACATCCAAAGACATATAAGCATCCGCTACTAACGACGGAGTGAATTCCTCAATAGGTAACCCTTCGGCTAAGCTATTTATCTTGTTTCTAAATGGCTCTATATTATCCTGCGTAATCTCCAATCCGCAGGCATGTTTATGTCCGCCAAAAGTCACAAGCAATTCTTTTACTTTTCCCAGATTTTCGAATAAATTAAAATCGCCTATACTGCGTCCCGAACCCCTGCCAATACCGTTATTCAAAGAAATCAAAATAGCGGGTTTAGAGAATTTACCTACAAGACGCGAGGCAACTATACCGATTACGCCCGGATGCCATCCTTCATTGGCAAGGACAAGAATTCTATTTTCACGGAAATTGACATTTTCTTCCGCCATCTTCATAGCTTCCTGACAAATTTCTTCTTGTATTTTCTGTCTTTGCTTATTATCCGCTTCCAATAAAGAAGCAATCTCCAAAGCTTCTTGTTCGGACTCGCTCAAAAGCATCTTAACGCATTTATCGGCAGTATCAATCCTTCCGCCTGCATTTAAACGCGGACCCAAAATAAAACCGATATCGCGCGTCGTAATATTTTTGTTATTAATTTTGGCAGTCTTTTTTAAAGCATTTATGCCGACTTTTTTAGAAGAATCGAGTTTACTTAAACCATATTTAACTAATATCCTGTTTTCTCCTATAAGCGGAACCACATCACTTACAGTCCCAAGAGCAACTAAGTCAAGATGTTCTTCGAGGAAATTAAGTTCTTCCCGCTTGCTTGTCCCGATGTTACGCCCTCCTGCCAATCTTTGGCGGGCAGGTCGGAGCGAGCAGGTTTTCTCCTGCAACACTTGAGCGAACTTAAATACAACCCCAACGCCCGCAAGTTCTTTAAAAGGATAAGAACAAACTTTTGGGTTTATAACAGCTAACGCCGGAGGGATATGAACGCCTGCTTTATGATGGTCAACGATTATCGTATCTATACCTTTTTGCTTGGCTAACAATATTTCTTCGAAACCGTCCATACCGCAATCACATGTGATTATTAATTTTACATTTTCCTTTTCTGCTTGTTTTATGGCTGTCATGTTTAGACCATAACCATCTCTAACTCTATGCGGCATATAATAAGAAGCATTTGCTCCAAGCTGTTGTAACGTAAGAAGCATAAGACATATTGACGTTATTCCATCAACATCGTAATCCCCATAAACAAGAATTTTCTCGTCGTTTTCAATAGCCTGAAAAACTCTGGCGGAGGCTTCCTCAATCCCATCCAAAAGATACGGAGAATGAAGATCAGACAAGTTGCCGTTTAAAAATGCTTGCGCTTCCTTGGGCGTTTTACTGCCGCGATTTATCAACAGTTGCGCAGTACACGGAGAAATCCCTAAAACATTAGAAATTTGACCCGAAAGAAACGGTTCAAGTTTTTTTACTTTCCAGCGTCTTTTTTGCATATTAATATCATCCAAGATTGAATAGAAATAAAATCGAAATACATAGAAATACTTTAAAATAAATTGTCTTTATCATTAGTTTTTTGAAGTTATAGTATGTAATTTTTTTAGTTTTCAATCCTTTAACAATATATATCCATGTATATCTACCGTATTTCAACATATATCTATTTATTTCAACGTGTTATTTTTTGATATTATATATAAAATCAGCTAACATCCCTATCTCTTCCAAAGAAAGCGTTTCCCCCCGTCTTGTTAAATCAATTGGAGATTTCTTGTAAAATTCCAATGGAAGATTTAAGAATTTGAGAGTATTCTTAAGATTTTTTCTTCTCATTCTAAACATTGCGTCTGCTATTTTGAAGAAAAGTTCCTCGTCACAAACTTTTACTCTTGGGCTTTTTAGAGGTTTAAATAAAACAATAGCCGAATCCACATTAGGTGACGGGAAAAACACTCTTCTTGAAACTTTATGAATTATTTCAATATCCATATGAAATTGCGCCTTTATACTTAAAAAAGAATAATTTTCACTGCCGGGACACGCAACGAGACGTTGTGCAAACTCTTTCTGAAGCATAAGCACGATGCATGAGAATTTCTTCTTAAAAGAAATCAATTTAAATAGAATCGGAGAAGCTATGCTGTAAGGCGGGTTTGAAACTACTTTCCATTCAGGAGATTTTCTTAGAATAATTTCCAGGTCAATTTTTAGAATATCATCATTGACAACTTTCACATTGGGATAGGAAACAGCGGCAAGTTCTTTTAAAGAAGAAGCGGCTCCCCTATCCTTTTCTATCGCAAACACCTCAGCGCCTTCGCAAGCCAAAGCAAAAGTAAGCGTCCCTATTCCTGAACCTATCTCAAGAACTTTTTCTCCTTCTTTTATTTTTGCGGTTTCAACTATCTTCTTAAGGATATTTTTATCAACCAAAAAATGTTGACCCAGAAATTTTCTGGGACTAAGCCCTCTTTCTATCAAAAGATTTTTGACTTGAGTAGGCGTAGCCAAATCCAAATCAGGTTTATGTAAATTAGACATTAGAATATAAAATTTAGTTATTACTAGAAAAATTCTTAAACCAACGCATTAAGGGACAATTTATATATCCTTGCAATTGTTAGTTTTCCCGCCTATTATCTTCTCACTCATACAGATAAATTCATCCGCTAACTCTAAAGCTGATTCGGCTCCTTCCTTAGAGAATTCGCCGTGATAATCTGCTTCTTCTCTTAAAATCATTGCATTATGCAGTCGAGTCACTAAGTCTTGTTCTAAAAGACCCTTTTCAACAAATAAAGATTTTAGGGCAACTAATAGAAAATAATGACTCTTTTCTCGATAACCCCGGGAATAAATAAGGGCTCTTGCTGAATGAAATGCTGAATAATAGGCAGTTATAGTTGTATATTTATACTTTTTGTTATTGAATCTATCGCGAGCCTCTTTTAAGTCATTCTTTGATTCTTGCAACTCTTTTACAACAAGTCGTTTGCCTTTTACAAAAGGCAGGATTCTTCTTTTTTCAAGCGCTTCTTTAAATTCTATGTTCTCTTCTCTTCCCATAAAACAATTCCATTTAAGATTTCTTTATAAAAAACCTCGTTGCTTTTTTGTAGTTTTGCAAACTCATTTGGTGTCTTGATTACGTATTGAATTTCTTCTTTTAACTTAATCTTTGAAATAATTTTCTGGATTTCTTTTGGTTCTTTCGTGAGAATAAAAATATCAAAATCACTTCGAACAGTGTTTTCGCTTGTACTTGCACTGCCATATAGAATTATTTGAAGAGATGAAGAAATTAGCTCATCTATTAACAGCTTTAATATAACTATATTTTGAACGAGTTTAAGGTGTTTTATGAGAATGTTTTGGCGCTCCAACCGATAAAAAGACATCCTTCCTCTATTTTCTCTTTTTATTAATCCACCTTTTACGAGTTCTCTTAATGCAAAGTTTGTCCCTGCTCTGCTTACACCAGTGAGTTTAGATATTTGTCGGTCGTAAAACTCTTCGCCTATATGCTCCATAAGGAAATAAAGAATTTTCTGATTATTGGTGGCATATAAAATTTGTTTTAATTCATCAGCCATAGCTTAACTCCTAATCTAATATATTAGATTTATGTCTATTATATTAGACCTGCCTTTGAATATCAACTAAATTTTTGGTTCATCTTCCCCATCGCCAACTTATATATTCTCACAATATCATTTTCCTTAACTTTCACTGGGTTGGATTCTATAGGACCTTGCCCGGTGACCAGCACGGTTTTTACCATATTATTTATACTGCCCGGGTCAACTCCCAATTCCTGCAGCCCTTTATCCATACCTATTTTTTTTAGTAGTTCTTTTACAGCTTCTACCGATTTCATTGCCTCGTATTTATTTGTTCCAAATGCTCTCTTGCCCATTGCTCCCGATGCAAGACAATATTTCTGCAAGGTAGTATTGTCACCGTTTTCGATATTGAACTGCATAATGTGAGGGGTTAAGGCAGCAAGTGCGGCGCCGTGTGAAATATTAGGATAATAAGCGCTGATTGGATGAGACATTGCGTGAGGCAATACAACACGCGAGGTGGTTATCACAAATCCTGCATATGTATCAGCCAAAGCCATCGCTCCTCTGCTTCTTAAATTGTTTCCGTTTCTATAGTTTTCTATTAGGTAATTAAATACCAGTTCAATACCTTTTAAGGCCATTTCTTCCGTAATGGGATTGCAATTTTTTGAAACCAGCCCTTCAAGGCAATGTGTTAAGACATCAACACCGCTTTCGGCGGTTAATACAGGCGGCATATTAGTTAAAATTTCCAAATCCACAACCGAAAGTTTTGGAAAAATATGCTGCGAATATAATCCCACCTTCTGTTTAAGCAAAAGGTTAGTAACTACGGAAAATCTTGTTACATGACTACCGGTTCCCGAACTTGAAGTTATTGCTACTATTGGAAGTGTTTTTGATGTTATAGGTTGCGGAGTGCTTTGAGATGGCGAAAAAGCCCATATCGGCTGGAATTCTCCCTGCCCTGAACCAGAACAAGTTCGGTTTAGGGTGGAGCTATGACCTGCGACTATAGCGATAGCTTTTGCGGCATCTATGCTTGAACCGCCGCCAAGACCAATTATTACATTACAGTTATTTTCCAGAGCAATTTTTGCGCCTTCATCTACTAATTCTGTTGTAGGATTCGGTGTAATTTTGTTGAAAATAGTTACTTTTATTCCATGATTTTGTAGATGGTCGGTTATTTTTCCGGTAAATCCCAATTGCTCCATACTGTTTTTACCGGTTACCAATAGAGCCCCGCCATCAAGGCTTTGGCGGGCAGGATTATCCCCCAGTTTTTTTACTTCTTCAGATATTTTTACTGACACACCTTTTCCGAAAAGCAAGTTCACTTTTGGCAGACAAAAATTGAAATCCATTGCATTTTCCTCCATCTAAGATAGTCGATAGTGTTTAGTAAATAGTTTATAGCATATAGTCTTGGGATATTTTCTACTATCAACTATACACTATAGACCATAAACTTTTTTTATATTTTCATCTATTTTTCTCTTTAGGTCAAATTTTGTATAATAAAAAACTTTAAAATCCGGGGAGGATAAAATTACTAAATTACATGAACTAAAAAAAGCTGGGCAGTCTGCGTGGTATGATAATATTACAAGACAGCTTCTTGTTTCAGGAGAACTGGATAAACTTATAGATAGCGGCATTCTTGGATTAACTTCCAATCCCACTATTTTTCAAAAAGCTTTAACATCTCCGGCATACAAAAATCAATTAGATGAATTGAAATCCCAAAAAGTTAGCATAATTGAGGCATATGAAAAATTAGTTTTTAAAGATATTTTGGATGCGGCAAAATGCTTCGATAGTGTCTATAAGACAAGCAGAGGCAAAGATGGATATGTAAGCATTGAGATTTCCCCACAATATGCCTACGACACTCTTAAGACAATAGAAGAGGCAAAACGAACTTCTGCAGCTTTGGCTCGCCCCAACATAATGATAAAGATTCCTGCTACTAAAGAAGGAATTCCGGCAATAAAAGAAGTTATTGCTTCGGGGATAAATGTAAACGCTACACTAATATTCTCCGTAGAACAATATGAAAAAACGGCTAACGCGTATATAGAAGGTCTCCAAAAATGCGCATCGGAAGGTAGGAATTTATCAAATATTCATTCTGTAGCCAGCGTATTCATATCAAGAGTTGATACTGTTATTGATAAAGTTTTAGACGAAAAAGACAGCAAGCCACTAAGAGGACTTGCGGCTGTCGCCAACGCAAAGATAATTTATGAAAAATTCAAAGAAATTTTTTACAGTGAAGAATTCGAAAAATTAAAGAAACAAGGCGCAAATGTACAAAGACCACTTTGGGCGTCTACTTCTTCTAAAAACCCTGCCTATTCAAAAGTTAAATATGTTGAAGAATTAATAGGTTCTGAAACGGTAAATACTATGCCTGAAGAAACGGTTAAGGCTTTCCTTCAATCCGGCAATATTAAAGTTGTTGTGGAAGAAAACTTAGAAGATGCAAAAAAAATAATTAAGAGTTTAAATGAGGAAGGTATAAATATCGATTTAGTGTGCAAAAAACTACAAGCTGAAGGAGTCAAGAAATTTGTTGAGTCATTTGAATTGCTTTTAGATTCAATCTCTAAAAGTATTTTATAGAAAATTCTTGAAATTCACCGGTATATTCTTCCCGGGCAACCTCTAAATTTTCCACTGATGCGCCTGATGGGCCATGATGCGACCATTCTATGAGCTTTTCTACATTTTCTTTGTTTCCTTCTAATACTGCTTCCACTTTTCCATCAGCTCGATTTTTTACCCAACCTACAACATAACAATTAGAAGCTACCTGCTGCATAGCATAGCGAAAAAACACGCCTTGAACCCTACCTGAGATAATTAAATATACTCTTGTTTTTGTCATTTTAATTTTCGATTCACAATACAAATGATTTTGCCATACTAACTCAATTATTATACAATAATCGAAATGAAAAACATTTCACCCGATACGCAAGGACACTGGGGAAAATTCGGAGGCAAGTTTGTTTCTGAGACCCTTATGTGCGCGCTTGAAGAATTATCTTCCGCCTATAACAAGGCTATCAAAGATAAAAAGTTCAAAGAAGAGTTGGACAATTGTCTTAAACAATATGCAGGCAGACCTACCCCGCTTTACTACGCAGAAAGATTCAGTAAAAAAGTGGGAGTTAAGGTTTATCTAAAAAGAGAAGACCTTCTGCATACCGGCGCTCACAAAATAAATAATACTATAGGACAAGCGCTTTTAGCTAAGCGTATGGGCAAGAAAAGAATCATAGCTGAGACAGGAGCTGGTCAGCATGGTGTAGCAACAGCAACAGTAGCTGCTCTTTTGGGCATTCCTTGTGAAGTATATATGGGAGAAGAAGATATAAGAAGGCAGAAACTTAATGTTTTCAAAATGCGGTTATTAGGGACAAAAGTTATTCCGGTAAAAACAGGCAGTAAAACTTTAAAAGACGCAATCAATGAGGCATTAAGAGATTGGGTAACGAATGTAAAAACCACTTATTATCTTTTAGGTTCCGTAGTGGGACCATCTCCGTATCCTGTTATTGTCCGTGGTTTTCAGTCAGTGATAGGAGAAGAAACAAAAAGGCAAATACAAAAACTTGAAGGAAGATTACCTGATTATGTCGTAGCATGTGTAGGCGGCGGCAGTAACTCAATAGGTATATTCTATCCTTTCATAAAAGAGAGAAAAGTCAAACTTATAGGAGTGGAAGCTGGCGGACTTGGTCTTGCATCGGATAAACACGGAGCTACTCTTTGTAAAGGAACCGAGGGTGTTTTGCATGGAGCTAAGACTTATATTCTTCAGGATAAAGAAGGCCAGATTTCTTTGACTCATTCTGTAGCTCCCGGGCTTGACTATTCCGGTGTTGGGCCTGAACATGCACACCTGAAAGATACGGGAAGAGCTTCTTATTATGCGGTAAGTGATAAAGACGCAATGGATGCGTTTTTTATGCTTTCTCATCTTGAGGGGATACTCCCGGCTTTAGAGTCGTCTCATGCGACAGCTTGGGTTAAAAATTTTTCTGCCAATTTTAAAAAGAATGATTTAGTCGTTGTGAACCTTTCGGGTCGCGGCGATAAAGATGTCGATATTGTGGAAGATTACATAAACCCCGTTAGAGATTAAGTAAAATACATTGCATATATTATTAACGGGGTAAAAGAGTTTGTAGATGATAAGTTGGTTCAAGTTGTAATTTGCGGTCGCCAATAGATACAATGGCGACCTATCTCTAACGGGGTAAAGAGAAAATAATATACCTTGATTACAGAGAAATGTCATTACGAAGAGTCCTATCGTTACATCATAAGGGCTCGCAATGACAGCTTTTTGCTGTCATCTGTGTAATCTGTTTTTATAATCGGTGTAATTAGTTTTTGAGGTAAAGATGAATAGAATAGAAAGTAAATGGAAAGAACTTAAGAAAAAGAATCTGAAGGCATTTATCGCGTTTGTTACAGCAGGCGACCCATCGTTAGAAGATACCTATAATCTTGTTTTAGAATTGGAGAAACAAGGAGCAGATATTATTGAATTAGGGATTCCCTTTTCCGACCCTATTGCAGACGGCCCCGTGATTCAAGCCTCTTCCAATAGATCCTTGGGGGAAAAAACAAATTTAAATAAAATCTTACTTTTAGTTAAAGACTTAAGAAAAAAGACCGATATCCCGATTGTCTTTTTATCATATTATAATCCTATATTTCATTGTGGCATTGAGAAGTTCGTTGGAGATGCTGTTAAATCAGGAGTGGACGGGATTATAGTCGCGGACTTACCTCCCGAAGAAGCCAAAGAAATAAAAATATTCTCTTCTAAAAAAGGACTTGATACGATTTTCTTAGCAGCGCCTACGTCTTCCAAAAAAAGATTACATAAAATAGCAGAAGCATCTACCGGATTTATCTATTGCGTTTCTGTTGCAGGAGTAACAGGAGTAAGAAATTCATTGGCACAGAATTTAAAGAAAAGAGTTACAGATATTAAAAAACTCACCAATAAACCCGTAGCAGTCGGTTTTGGCGTATCAAATATTAAAACCGCGCAGTGGGTTGCCTCTTTTGCCGACGGCGTGATTGTAGGAAGCGCAATCGTAAAAATTATTCAGAATAATTTAGAAAAAAAAGACTTAATCAATAAAGTTGGGAAATTAGTTAAAGATTTGGCTTCAGCAATCCATAGAGTGTAACCCAGCATATGATAAAAATATGTCGCATAGCTTATCTCATCACAGAACTTAATATTGGCGGCGCTGAGAATTCTCTATATCAATTAGTAACCCATCTTAATTCTAAAAGATTTTCTCCTGTAGTTTACTCATTAAGCGGTGAAGGTAAAATTGCAGATAAATTAAGAGATAAAGGTATAGAGGTAATATGTCTTGGCGCAAAGAGCAAACTTGATATTACTGTCTTTTTTAAGCTGATCAAACTCCTTCACCGCAAAAAACCGCATGTTCTCCATACATATCTTTTTCATGCCAATTTCATAGGAAGAATCGCAGGATGGCTGAACAGAATACCAATAATAATTTCCACAATACAAGTTATGGAAAAAGAAAAGCTTTATCATTTATATTTAGATATGTTAACACAGTGGATGGTGAATAAAGAAGTCTGCGTATCGAAACAATTGGAGGAATTTACAAGAAAAAGAGTAAAGATTTCTAGTTCAAAACTTGTCACTATATATAATGCTGTAGATATTACTTCCGTTAAGCCACTGCAGGTAGAAGCAAAAAACGAGTTAACGAGAAACCTTTCTCTTTCAGGTTTTCATCCCATAATAGGCACCGTAGCTCGACTTACTACTCAAAAGGGAATACCATATCTTCTAAAAGCATTTCAGCTTATTCTTAAGAATTTTCCTGACTGTTGTCTTTTAGTAGTGGGGCAAGGTCCTCAAAAACAGGGATTGGAGACTTTGTCTGAAGGATTGGGAATTTCATCGAATGTTAAGTTCTTAGGTTTTAGGGAAGATATTAACGAGATTATGAATTTGATGGATGTTTTTGTATTGCCTTCACTTTGGGAGGGTTTGCCCCTTACAATTTTGGAAGCTCAAGCATTGAGTAAACCTGTTGTTGCTACAAGCGTGAGTGGGAGTAAAGAAATAATTAAAGATGGAGAAAATGGATTTCTTGCACATCCTAAAGATTCGCAGAGTCTTGCTCTCTATACAAATATACTTCTCGAAAATTCTAAAATGAGAGAAGAATTTGGTAAAAAAGGCAAAGAATTTGTAAACAAAAATTTCTCTCTGGATAGAATGGTGAAAGATACTGAAAAACTCTACGAAGAACTGAAGCAAAAGAAATAAGTGAAAAAGCTTTCGCTGAAGTTAAAAAACGAGATATTAAAAAGATTACTAAAGAATATGAGGCAGTAATAACTGAAGAAAAGAGTGTTTAGTTGAATATTAATCAAAATGTGCGGAATATGCGGATTTTTAAATAAAAAAATTCTTTCCTCTGAGGTTTTGGAGAAAATGAATGACGAGTTGGCTCATCGGGGGACTGATGATAAAGGGATATTTTTAAATACAATTCCCTATGGTACCGATAAAATTCAAATCGGGTTGGGCAACCGAAGACTTTCTATTATTGACCTTACGGAACACGGTCATCAGCCGATGCGCAATAAAAAGGGAGATATCTGGCTCGTCTTTAATGGGGAAATATATAATTTCCAGGAATTAAAAAAAGAATTAGAGGGCAAAGGACATAAGTTCAAAGGAAGGTCTGATACCGAAGTTATTTTACATTCGTATGAACAGTGGGGTGAAGATTGCTTGCGGAAATTTAACGGTATGTTTGCTTTTGCTATTTGGGATGAGAAAAAAAGACAACTTTTTATTGCCAGAGACCGAGTAGGAATTAAACCATTATATTATTATTTTAAAAATGGGAACTTTGCTTTTTCCTCTGAACTAAAATCTTTACTGAAATATCCTCTCTTTGAGAAAGAGTTAAATAGAAAGAGTTTATATTATTATCTCCTTTTCCAATATGTTCCTACTCCTTATTCGATATTTGAAAACACCTGGAAACTTCCCCCGGGGCATTATTTAATCTTAAAAGAAGGAAAAATTGAGGTTAAGAAATACTGGGATGTTTTAGAAAAGAGAAGGAAAAGAGAGAAAAAGAGTACGCAAGAATATATAGAAGAGTTTGAGAATCTACTTAAAAGTTCTGTTAAATATAGACTTATCAGTGATGTGCCTGTCGGCGCATTTCTATCCGGCGGCACAGATTCCAGCTTAGTAGTAGCTTCAATGGCTCAATTAACAGATAAAGTAGAAACATTCACTATCGGTTTTGAAGAAAAAAAATACAATGAAGCTCCATATGCAAAAAAAGTAGCCGATTATCTGGGCACTAAACATCACGAGCTTTATGTCAAAGAAAAAGACGTTTTCCCTCTTATTGGCGAATTGCCGAAATATTATGACGAACCGTTTGCGGATTCTTCTTCTCTACCTACCTATTTAGTTTCTAAACTCGCCAAAGAGAAAGGTATTAAGGTTGTTCTTTCCGGGGACGGGGGAGACGAATTATTTTGCGGTTATAATCGGTATATATGGATGGATAGAGCAAGTAAACTTTTATTACTACCTCAAATTATTAGAGAAAAAATTGCGCCTTCGTTAGGAAAAATTCCCTATCTAAAACTGCGGCGAATATCTCGAATTTTGCAATACAAAGACCCTCTCCAAATGTATTTGAATGTAGTAGATATGTGGTCTGAAAAAGAGCTTGAAAAACTTTTAGGAGAAAATTATTCCTATGAAGAATTGACGTTTTCCGAAGTTTATAAAAAAGTTAATGCATTGCCTTTACTTGAAAAATTACAACTTGTGGATTTTCATACATATTTGCCGGAAGATATACTTACCAAAGTAGACAGAGCTTCTATGGCGGTATCACTTGAAGCGCGAGTACCGCTGTTAGACCACAGAATAGCAGAGTTTGCATATAGCTTGCCTTTGGATTTACGCTATAGACGAGGGATAAGAAAGTATCTATTGAAAAAGGTGCTTTATAAGTATTTACCAGAAAAATTCTTCAGACGACCAAAACAGGGATTTGGGATTCCGCTTGATGAGTGGTTAAGAGGAGGCGTTAAGCCTTACATTGATGAATATTTAAATACTAACAGAATAAAAAAAGAAGGGATATTTAATTCGGAGTTTGTGGAAGAAATTGTCAAAAAACATCTGAGCGGTAAATATAATTATCAATATCCTATATGGACTTTGCTCCAATTTCAATTGTGGAAAGAAAAATACCTTACCTGATAAGTTAACTATGGATAAAATTAATATTTTATATCTGATTGCCACGCTTGATGTAGGAGGAGCGGAAAAACAGTTAGTGGAATTGGCAAAAAGAATTGATAAAGAAAAATTCAATCCTATTGTTTGTTGTTTAACAAGGGGTGGGCATTTATTAGAAAATGAGTTGAAAAAAGCAGAAATTGAATATTTCATTTTAGGGAAAAAATTCAAATTTGACTTTTCTGTGGTTTTTGAACTAATTCATTTCTTAAAACAAGAAAATATTCATATTTTACACACTCGAATGTTCACTTCCAATGCTTTTGGAAGGATAGCTGGAATTTTTTCTCATATTCCTATAATTATTGCAACCGAGGACGGCATAGACATCTGGAAAAGCAAATTCCGCCTATTTATAGATTGGGTTCTTTCGCATTTTACAGATAAAATAATCTGCGTATCGGAAGGTGTAAGAAATTTTTATCATAGATATACTGGCATCCCTTTATCTAAACTTATTACAATTTATGGCGGGGTAGAGATTACCGACAAAATAAATACTGATGAACAAAAAAAAGAGGAATTCGGTTTTGAAAGAAATTCTACAATTATTACTACCATTGGTCGTCTCGTACCTTCTAAGGGAATCAAATATTTATTGTATACTGTTGCAAAGATAGTAGAACATTCCCCTAATGTGCGGTTTTTAATTATTGGAGAAGGTCCTCAGAAAGATGAATTAAAAGGATTAGCTGAGAAACTTGAAATTAATAAATATGTTGTTTTTACTGGAATACGTAAAGACATACAAGCAATCTTAGCAATAACGGATATCTTTGTTCTTCCTTCAACTTCTGAAGGCTTTGGGATTTCAATTTTGGAGGCAATGGCTAAAACTAAGCCTGTAGTAGCCACAAGCGTAGGTGGCATACCAGAGATTATACAAAACGGGATAAATGGATTTCTGGTTCCACCTCGTTCTGCAAAATCTTTAGCATCTGCAATTATCAGTATTTTAGAAAATCCCCAAAAGGGCGTAGAAATGGGTATTAATGGGAGAAAAAGAGTGGAAAAATATTTTTCCATTGATGAAACCGTTAGAAAAACCGAAGAACTTTATAAAACTTTAGTAAAATTAAAAATTCATAATTGATAAGATGAGCGACTTTAGAAAAAAAGAGTTTATGTTTCTTGTTTTTATTTTCTTTCTTTCTTGTATCTTAGGAATATTTTTCTGTTTATTTTTTAAAGACAATATACTTTCCATACAATCTCATGTTTTCACTGATACTCAACAATATATATCTGCGGCTAATAATTTCCTTGAAGGTAAAGGGATTATTCTTTCCTCTAATACATTGGCAAAAATTACGCCTGTTTATCCCTTATTTGTAGCCGGAGTTTACTTTTTGTTCGGTGAAGGTTATTGGGCTATTAGATTAATTCAAATTCTTATTAATGGTTTATCATGTATATTAGTATATTTTTTGAGTAGGGAACTTACGGATAAAGATACGGCGAAGATTGCGGCATGTATCACTGCAATATATCCTTTTTTTATATTTTTCGTGGGCTTTGTTTTAACAGAAACATTATTTATTTTTCTCTTATTACTTTCTATTTATTTTTTCCAAATTAGTAAAAAAAATCCTAGTATGAAGAATATGATTATTACCGGGGTTTTGTTTGGAATAACAGTGCTTTGCCGCCCATCACTAATGGCATTTATTTTAATCCTTTCAATGTCTTTATTTATTCCGACTTTATGGTCAGAAGGGGAAAATAGATTTAAGATTGTTGGTATCGTAATTGCATTTGCAATTTTAACCATATCTCCGTGGTCAATAAGAAACTTTTACCATTTTAAAAAATTTGTTCCACTTACAACCATAACAGGAGCAGGTTTCTGGGATGGTAATAACCTGCATTCTTCAGGAGGTCCTTCTGGATATTGGCCAAAAGAAGTGCAAGCACTTTCCGAGGTAGAAAGAGATAGATATCTAACAAAAGCTACTCTTAAAGTGATAAAAGATAACCCTTTAAGATTCTTGAAACTTATGGGAATAAAATTTATACGCTTCTGGAATATTGTGCCTAATTACGAAGGTTTTTCATCACCTTTGTATAAATTAGTAAGTCTATTTTCTTGTATCCCGATAATTATTACGGCAATCTGGGGGATGTTCTTGACAAAAGGAATATGGAAGAAATTCCTTGCTTTTTATATATTATTTTTTTCTTTTACATTTGTACACATGCTTTTTGTAGGTTCTATACGTTATAGAATTCCTCTTATGCCGTTTTTAATTATTTTTTCTGCTTATGGAATTAGTCAGATTTACAGAAAAATGAAGAGATATGTTAATAGAGATTCAATTACCTAATTTTACCTCGTAATATTTCCTCTTTCCAACCTGTATCAAAGTGTTTTTTGATTTTGATAAAGCGATTTCACTTTTATGGTCGGTTATTTTTTCGTTGTCTATATAGACTGCACCCTGTTCTACCAATCGTCTTGCATCAGAATTGCTTGCTGTGGCTTTGATGGTTGTCAGGAGACTACAAATCCAGATTTTCCCTTCTTTTAGTTGGGAAAGCGATATATTTTTAACTTCCGGTTTTATATGTTTTATTCTATCGTCTAAACTTTTACCAGGCGTATGTTTTGCGTCGAATGTTGTTTTTGCTTCCTCAGCATTTTTTTTATCATATAAATCCTCTACGATTATAGAAGCAAGTTTTTCTTTTATTTGCTTTGGGTTTTCTTTTTTTAAAGAAATTTCTATATCTTTAATGTCTTCACTTTTTAAGAATGTTAAAAGTTTAAAATATCTTAGAATAAGCTCGTCCGGTATCGACATAATTTTGCCGTATATATTTTCAGGCATTTCGGATACTCCTACATAATTGCCCAAAGACTTGCTCATTTTTTGTTTTCCGTCTAGTCCTTCCAATATTGGCATGGTGATAACAACTTGGGGTTCTTGCCCGTATTTTTTTTGAAGAGTTCGCCCCATTAAAAGGTTAAACTTTTGTTCTGTTGCGCCAATTTCCACATCTGCTTTAAGAACAACTGAATCGTATCCTTGAATTAACGGATATATGAACTCTATCATTCTTATGTCTTTACCGTTTCCCATTCTTTCCTTAAATTCATTCCTCTGCAATGTCTGTGATACGGATTGAAAAGACAATAATTGCATTAATCCGTCAAGTTTCATGTTTGCAAGCCAAGCTGAATTATAGACAACTTCTGTTTTTTGTTTATCCAGAATCTTGAAAACCTGCTGCTTATATGTGGTGGAATTTTTCTTTATTTCCTCTACGGATAGTTGTGGCCGTGTGGTATCTTTGCCGGAGGGGTCGCCTATTCTTGCAGTAAAATCTCCTATGATGAATATGACTATATGCCCCAAATCCTGAAGCTGGCGCAATTTTCTTAAGACTACGGTATGACCAAGATGAATGTCGGGAGCAGACGGATCAGCGCCCCACTTTATCCTTAAAGGAGTTTTTGTCTTATCTGATTTTTCCAGTTTCCTCAGGAGTTCGTCTTCAGGAATAACTTCTTCTGTATTTTTTTTAATAGTTTCAAACTGTTTTTTAATATTCATATTTTTAGAATTGAACAGAAATACTTAGAAATGCGATTGAAATACATTGAAACATATTGTCTTTCTACATATATCTATGGTATTTCCATGTATATCTACTGTATATCTATCGTATCTCCGTTTTAATTTTCATTTTTCGTTTAATCTCTTAAATAGAAACTTTCCCGATTTAAATTTAACGACTTTTCGGGAAGAGATGCTTATCTTTTCTCCCGTTTTGGGATTTCTTGCAATTTTGGCTTCCCGCCAACTTATCTTGAAGACTCCGAATTTTCTTAACTCCACTCTTTCTCCTCGCATCATAGCTTCAGTAATATGTTCCAATGTTTCTTCTATTATTCTTTTTACTGTTTTCTGTGGTACCCCTATGGAATAAGAGATTTTCTTTACAAGAGTTTTTTTAGTAATAGTATTCACTTTTATGTCTTCCTTGCTTTAGTGGGCTCTTCTTTTTTTTCTTCCTCTTCCTCAGGTGGTTCTTCGGGTTTCAAAGTATCTAAAAATTCCTGCCATTTAAAACCGATAAATTTATTATATGTTTTTACATACGCTTCGTCAGCTTTAAAAATTATTTTATCTTCTTCGCGCAGATTATACATACTATTGGTTGCTGGCGCGATATATAGGGAAACAACTATGCAACTCATAAGATTTAAGCCCAATACCATTCCGCAAATTGCGCCACCTATTTTATCAATAAGTGTGAAAAAATAAATTGTTTTTTCTTTAGTTTTTGAATAAATTTTTGAGAAAAATAATTGTTTTATTGACCATAAAGGTAAAAGCGAAAATATGAATATTGCCCAGAACGCTATAAGAAGAGCATATTGTTCATCCGGAAAAATATATTTGAAAATATAGGGTGCCAATGATTGGAAAAGAGCAAAACTCATTCCTGCGCTGAATAAGAAATTTATAAGGTTTACAAACTCGTTTAATAACCCCTCGCTTATTCCTATGTAAATTCTATATGCGATTACGACAACAATCGAAAGGTTAAGGATATAGGGAATCATTTTAAAACTCCTTCAATTTCATCCACACTGGTAAGCCCTTGCCTTATTTTAGTTAACCCGTCTTCAAGAAGCGTTATCATTCCCTGTTTTTTTGCTTGGGTGAAAATTTCTTGTTCGGAAGCTTTATTACTTATTAGTTCTTTGATTGTTTTATCAATTACCAAAATTTCGAATAGGCCCGTGCGTTTCCTATACCCCGTATTTGTGCAGTAATTACAACCCTTTGCTTTATAAACTTGTTCTCCTGCTTTTAACTGTACGTTCTCCTGGCCAAAAAATTTATCAGAAGGCAGAACATAGGGCATCTTACATTGCGGACATAAAAGACGGACTAATCTCTGGCTAATCACTCCTGAAAGAGAAGACGATATAAGATAACGTTCAAAGCCCATTTCAAAAAGTCGCATAATTGTACTTACTGAGTCTTTTGTGTGCAAGGTCGAAAAAACCAAATGTCCGGTTAAAGAAGCTTCAATAGCTATTTTTGCAGTTTCGAAATCCCTTATTTCCCCCACCATTATTATGTCCGGGTCCTGTCGCAATATACTTCTTAAACTATTGGCAAATGTTACCCCAGTGCGTTGATTTACAGGAATTTGTGTTACATTTGCGATTTTATATTCAATAGGGTCTTCTATACTTATAATATTTTTACCAAGATTATTCACCTTGTTCAAGACAGCATAAAGAGTAGTTGTTTTTCCGCATCCTGTATGTCCAACTATTAGCACAATGCCATCATTACGAAATACCAAAGAACGGAATTTGTCCTCTGCTTCAGGTAGGACACCAAGATTTGAAATATCGACTAATCCTTCACTAGGGTCAAGAATTCTCATTACCACGGTCTCGCCGTATTGAGATGCAGATACAGAGACTCTAAAATCTATTTTTCTATCCTTTATCGTCGAGGAAAAACTACCGTCCTGAAAAGAACGTTTTTGCGCTATGTCAAGGTTACTTAAAACTTTGATGGCGGAAATAATCGCTTTACATACTTCTACGGGAAAAATCCTATATTCATAAAGAAATCCGTCTATCCTGAAACGAACAGTTAGTTTCTCTTTATCAGGATCCAAATGAATATCCGTTGCTCTATAAGCAACAGCATCTTGAAAAATTTTATTTACAGTTTTTAAAATTTGCCTGCCATCATTGGTTGTTTTAAAAGATGAAAAATGTTTTGACTTGGTATTTTGGGAACTCTTTTGTTGAGGAGAAAAATAAAAAATAGAAGGGAAATAATGGTAAAAAAGTAACGCCAATGGCCCAAAGAAAAAAAATAAACTGTTACAGAGCCTTACATTTCTTCCTTTTTTCCTGGCATCTATGTTTGCCCATGCCATCAAAAGAACCCAAGCATAGGAAAATGCCAAAAGTGTAATACTAAAAGCTATTTTCCCTATCAATATTAAAACCCCTTTTCGATTATAGCAAATATTTCAAATTGAAGTTCCCCCGGCTTGAAAACCTGGGATTTCTGCGTTCCGATTAAAGATTTTCTTTTACGTACTTTACTGCATTTTCAAAAATCGCAAGCCCCACTCCCTTCTCAGGTAATGTTTCTCTTGTATGTTTAGGATGATTTTCTCTATATATGTAAGCTTCGGGATGCGGCATAAGTCCAAAGATACGGCCGGAAGGATCGCATATACCCGCAATATTGTCCAAGGAACCGTTTGGATTGTGCGGATATTTGGATGCTTTCTCGCCATTAGGATTTGCATATCGAAGAACAATAAGATTTTCTTTTTTCAATTTTGCAAGTGTTTTAGGCTCTGCATAAAATTTCCCCTCTCCGTGTCGAATCGGTAGATATAGATTTTTAATGCCTTTTGTAAATACACAAGGAGATTTTTCCACTTTTAAATTTACCCACCTGTCTTCAAATTTTCCGGAATCGTTAAAAGCTAGGGTCACTTTTTGTGTCCAATAATCATCGTTTATTCCCGGCAAAAATCCGAGTTTTACCATTATTTGAAATCCGTTGCATATTCCGATAATAAGCTTTTTATCGGAAATAAATTTTAAAAGATTTTTCTTTAGTTTATATTTAAACTTAACCGCATGAATTTTTCCAGCCGCAATATCATCCCCAAAAGAAAATCCTCCAGGGAACGCTAAAATATCGTAACTGTCCAATTTTTTAGAACCTTCTATTAATTCGTTGGTATGCGCTTTTTCTACGCAAGCTCCTGCCAATTCAAACGCTTTTTTCGTCTCGTTATCACAGTTTATACCATGTCCGTATAAGACCAAAACTTTAACTTTTCTCATGTTCTTAATACAGAAGACAGACAACAGAGGGCAGACGACAGAAAAAATCTGATTTCTGATTCCTGTCATCCCATATCTGACCTCTGATTTCTGTTTTCTGTTCTCTGACTTCTGTCATCTGTAATTCAATTAAAAGGTTCTTTCCAAGCTCTTTTTAAGACCTCAATATTTTCTTTAAGTATTATTTGCCCTTTCAACCCCTTTAGCGTAAGGATTTTCTTCCCCACAACTTTCCCCACCAATTTAATATCGTTTCCTTTCATTATCCTTCTGAATTCTTTTTCATATTTTCGGGGCACAGTTACAATAAATCTTGACGCTGACTCCGAATAAAGAAGTTTATCTATATTGTCGACATTTTCTCTTGGGACAAAATCCAGATTTATTTCCAGTCCATATCCGCCGGCAAAGGAAATTTGAGCTAATGCAACCCCAAGTCCTCCTTTATAGCAACCATGTGCAGAAGCCACGAATCCGCTTTCGATAACCTTACTTAAAGCTTTATAAAGTTTAATCGCTTTTTTTGTTCTTACAATGGGAACGTTTAATCCGATTTCGCTAAACATTTCGTAATATTCCGAACCACCACATTCGTCATAAGTTTTCCCCAAAACAAACACCAAATCCCCCGGATGTTTTACATCCATCGTTACGCATTTTTTGTAATTGTCTATTATGCCTGCGCTGGAAAACATCACAGTCGGTAATGACGAAATCCTGTGTTCTTTGCCGTGTGTATCAGGTATAGTTGTATCCATTGACATTGAATCTTTGCCGGATATACAGGGAGTGCCATAGGCAAGAGTATAATCATAAAGCGCTTGATTGGCTCTTACGAGTTGCGCCATCTTGTATTTTGCGTCGGGGTTGTCTTTTCCAGGCAGTGTAGATGGCCAGCAAAAATTGTCGTTTAAGACAATTTTCTTAAGGTTTCCGCCGATTGCTACAATTCTCCTTATAGCTTCATCAAAAGCATTTGCTGTCATGTGATATGTATCAATTGGGCTATATTTTGGGTTTATACCTGAAGCAATTGCAATTGCTTTCTTGGATTCAAAATCAGGTCTTATGACTACCGCATCGGAATGGACATCGCTCTCTTCTCCCACTAAATGTTTTATTACACTTGTTGCCTGAACCTCATGATCAAATTGGCGGACTATATATTCCTTGCTTGAGATATTTGGCCTTGCAAGCATTTTTTTAAAAAATTTAGCATGATTTTTTATTTTGGGTATTTCCGGTTCGCTTAAACCTCTTGACTGGGGTGTAAGCCACTGCGCTTCAAGCCTAAGTTGCGGAACTCCTTCATGAACAAATTCCATATCCATAAAAGAAACATGTTTGTTGTTGTATAAACAATGAAATTTCCCGGAAGAGTTAAATGTTCCAATAGCCGTAGCTTCTACTTCGTGTCTTTTTGCAAGTGCCATAAATTCTTTTATTTTTTTAGGCGACACTGACAATATCATTCTTTCTTGTGATTCAGAAACAAGAATTTGCCAAGGGTCAAGCCCTTTATATTTTATAGGAACTTTATCCAAATGAAGTTCAAATCCTTTTGCAGCGTCTTTCCCGCCTTGACTCGTTGTTTTCGGCGAGGCAGGTGGTTTACTTCTGCCAAAATTGTATCCCATTTCCCCTACACTAGAAGAAAGACCCCCGGCTCCGCAATCTTGTATACAAGTATAGAAGTTTTTATCCCTTGCTTCACTTAAAAAATCGTGCATTTTTTTCTGCGTATAAGGGTCTCCCATTTGCACATGTCCCAAGGTAATATGTTTTCCACCTTCCATTGACGATTCTGTTGCCCCGTGTATACCGTCAATGCCAACTTTACCGCCACACATTATTATTAAATCACCAGGGTCTGTCTGTTTTTCCCAGCCGCCTTCTCCGTTTATTATTTTTGGAATAAGTCCCGCCGCCAGCACATATAGCGCAGGTTTCCCAAGATATCCGTTGTCGAAAAAAACGATTCCATAAACAGTGGGAACTCCATGTTTATTCCCCCCGTCTTGTACCCCTTGTCTTACACCCTCTAAAAGTCTCTTGGGAGAAATTTCAGGTTTTAAATCGCCATTATAGTTAGGCTCTCCTGTACAGAATCCGTATGTTCCATATATAAGTTTGCAACCCTTTCCTGTTCCCATTGGGTCGCGATATACTCCCACTATGCCTGTAAGTGCTCCTCCATAGGGATATTTTGCAGAAGGCGAATTATGCGTTTCGCATTTGAAAGCGAAAAGATAATTATTATTGAATTCTATGACACCCGCATTATCCCATAGCGTAGAAACCATCCATTTCAGCTTTTTCTTTAGTTTTTCCGTTGAGGCACGAATATATGTTTTAAATAAACTGTTTATGTGTTTGGTTTTCCCTCCTTCTGTATATTCGACATACGCATTGAATACCTTGTGTTTACAGTGTTCCGACCATGTTTGAGCCAAAACTTCTAATTCGGCATCTGTAGGGTTATTGTCCAATCCTATACGTTTACGGTTTTTGATCACATCCGCTCTTAAAAAATATTCTTTGATTTTTTGCATCTCTTCAATGTTCAAGGCAAGATTTTTTTGTTTACTCAAACTCAATAATTCTTGAACAGAACCCAATTCCAGCTTTGATATTTTAGGTTTGTGCGCTATAAGCACTTTGGGAATTTCAGGCATATAGCCTTTTTCTAAATACGTTTTTTTGTCTATAATGTGCCACGACTCAACGGATTCATACGCGAAGACACCTTTTGCAATTTTTCCAACATCTGGTTTATTTAAACCACCTTTTATGAGGAAATATTTTGATGTGTAGACAGCTTCGCCTTTATTGAATTTCGTATGCAGGATGTCTTCAATAGCTTCTTGCGCTCTTTCTCCGGTATTGTCTTTTACTCCGGGAAGATTTTTCACATGGATAAGCCAATCCCAAGAAAATTTTCCAATTAGAGACCTATCAACCGAAAATTCCTGGATTAATGGATCAGAAAACAGCTCCTGTGCAAGAATATTCAGGTCTTTTTTAGAGAATTTTTTGTCAATGGAGTATAAAGTGACTTCTTTAACAAATTTAACCTGAAACCCCAAATCTAATATCTCTTTTCTTTTATTTTCTGCAAAAGCGTTTTTTAATCTGGTTTTGAAGGTAACTTCTATAGTGTGCATAGTATTTTACGTCCCATATGATATGCCGAATTTTAACGGACAAGTACGATTTTTAATTCGTATAAATTTAGGGAGTATTATATCCTTAATTTATGACTAAAAGCAACGTAACAGGATTGCATTTTCATGATTTTTATGATAATCTGTCGGGACTCTCCCGCATAAAGTATGTGGGTTAAAAATGGTTAATTCCGGTTAGAGATTCACTTCGTAGATGGTGTTAAAATCAACGAGGCTCGTTTCTGCTCGGATTATTAAATAACAAGAAAATGAAAAACGAAATTTTAGCAACTCTTGAATCCTTAGGGAAAGAAAAAGGGTTGAACAAGGAAATCCTTATAGAAGCCGTAAAAGACGCCGTGCTTTCTGCCGCAAAAAAGAAATTTCGCGAAGCAAAAGATATTTCCGTAGTCTTTCAACAGGATACGGGAGATATTAAAGTTGTTATTGATGGCCAAGAAAAACCACTGGGAGATTTGGGAAGAATTGCTGCACAAAGCGCTAAACATATAATGGTCAAAGAAATTCGCCAACATGTAAGCGAAAAGGTTTATGCTACCTATCAATCTCGCATTGGCCAAATCCTAACAGGCAGGGTGGAAGCAATGGACGGTCGTGACTTTATTATTGAGTTGGGAGAAATCGACGGGTTATTGCCCAGGCAAGAATGTCTTCCACAGGACAATTTCAGGATAGGAGACAATGTTAAAGCATACCTATTCAAAATAAAAAGAGAGATAAATTTTGCCCCTTTGCTTTTTTCACGCACTCATCCACGCTTTTTGGATCAATTATTTAGAATAGAAGTGCCGGAGATTAAAGAGGGAATAATTGAGATAAAAGTGATAGTAAGAGAAGCTGGCTACAGAGCAAAAATTGCCGTAGAAAGCCATATGGAGAATATAGACCCAATTGGTACTTGCATTGGGTTAAAAGGTGAAAGAGTCAGGTCTATAACTCAAGAACTCAACGGCGAAAAAATAGATATAATCCCTTATGACAAAGATATGAAAATATTTATTGCCCGAGCACTGGCTCCGGCAAAGGTTTTGGATATTCAAATTTTCAGCGAAGATAAACCTGCCCGCCCCGACGTAACATCAGGACAAGCAAGCGGGAGAGCCCGAATTATAGTGGAAGACGACCAACTTTCGTTGGCTATAGGGAAAAAAGGTCAAAATGTAAGATTGGCCGCAAAGCTAACAGGGTGGAAATTGGATATAAGGAGCAAGACACAAACTGAGAAAGAAAAGAAGTTTACTCCAAAGGGAATAGAAAAGGAACTCACTCAACTTCCCGGCATAGGAGTAAAAATGGCTAATTCTTTGGGGAAGGCCGGATTAATCACCATAGAAGAT
>JAGLSL010000084.1 GCA_023135785.1 bacterium | reverse complement strand
GGGCTAGAATCCTGCGGAATTGATCCTTTGGCTGCTATTTTACCGGTATTGGGCTTATCTTTTCTGATAAGTATATTTTGCCTATATCTTCACGCTGAAGTTTCGCCCTCTGCACACTTAGGAATTAAACAAATACAGGAAGATTTCAAGATAGAAAATATTGTCACCTCAACTGTTGAAGAAAAAGTTCTCATTGATAGTTTTAAAGATTATAAAATTTATATAGATAGAATGACGGGTAAAAAGATAGAAGGCATAACCGTTTTCAAACTCAAAGAAACGGGAAGTCCTTCTGTTATAGTCGCAAAAAAAGGCGAAATAATAATATCCGAAAACAATAAACAGCAGAGATTGAAACTTATTGACGGGACTATTGATGAAGCAGAAGAAGGAAACCCCATAAATTTTACTAGGGTTAATTTTGACACATATGACATCCAACTTGAGCCAAAAAGAAATGCAAAAAAAGTAAATAAAAAACCGTGGGATATGAAATTGAAAGAGCTTAACAAAAGCGTTAGAGACTTCAAAAAACAAAAAACAATTCGCTATCATTTACTCACGGAAATCTACAAGAGATTTTCCTTGTCTTTTTCCCCTTTGTTTTTTCTTTTGATAGGGTCTATATTAGGTATAAAAATAAAAGGTAAAAGCAAAATAAGAGGATTTGGAATAAGCCTACCCATAATTATCGTTTATTATGTTATCCTGTTGGTTTGCGAAGGAATTTCCCAAAAAGGATTATTTTATCCTTTCATACTCATGTGGCTTCCTAATATATTTCTATTAAGTTTCTGCATGCCGTATTTATTAAAGAAACAGTTATGAAAATACTCGACAAATATCTTTTAAAACATTTTTTACCCACATATTTGTTCGCAGGAATTATGTTCTGTTTTTTCTACTGTCTGGTGAACCTCCTGTCGAACTTGAACCAATTCTTAGACAAAGGCGCAGGAATAATCGACGTAGCAAAATATTACGCATTTTTCCTGCCTTCTCTTTGGATGCAATTATCGCCTCTTGCGGTTTTAATAGGAGTCTGGTTCTCAATCGGGCATCTGGCTCAAGATAGAGAAATAATGGCAATGAGATTGTCAGGGATATCAGCTTTAAGAATTACTATGCCTCTTTTAATATCGGGATTGATAATTTCTTCTTTCTGTCTTGGTATAAATATAAATTTAGTTCCATTTTGCGAAGAAAAAAAAGAAGAAACATGGAAAGGCAGAATTCAAGGCGAAGAAGAATACTTAAACAAAAGTAAAGAGAATTTTCAGTTTGCTTCGCAGAATATTGTCTATTTTACAAAGAATTTCAGCGGGAAAGAAAGCGAAATGAACGAAATTAAGAGTGTATACAACGAAATAGGAAACAGTAATAGTGTAATAATAACTGCAAAAAAAGCTTTATGGGAAAAAGACAAATGGGTTCTAATAGACGGGGTAAAAAAGACATTCGATAAGGACGGCAATGTGAAAGAAATAGAAGTGTTTGATAGTAAAGAAAGCGCGCTTTCCTTGTCTGCCCACGAACTTTGGCTCTACAGTAAAAGCCCTTCAATAATGCCAATGAAAACGATTAAAAAATATATTTTGGAATATAAAACATCCCTTTCGCGTTATCCTTACTTGACACAATTTCATTCCCGTTTTTCCCTGCCGTTTATAAATTTTACGCTTCTTGTTATATCAATTCCTTTCTGTCTTTTATCCCTACACCAAAACGCTGCGGGAAGAATGAGTTGGGCATTGGGGCTTTGCCTTATATACTACGTCCTTTTTTCCTTGTTGGTAGCTATGTCTGAAAAAGGTGCCATCCCCCCCGCAATGGGTATATGGTTTCCTAATATCTTGTTCTTAGGTATAGGGATGTTTTATATTTGGAAAAAACGGTAAAAGTTGTTAAACTTTGATTAGAATTTGCACAAGGCTGGATTGTTATATCTAAAAAGAAAGTAAACTCATGATAAGCCAAAAAGAGGTTTCTTACGGGATACAAATAAAAGAAGAGAAATGTAAAGGTTGCCAGATTTGCATTAACTTCTGCCCACGTGGTGTGTTAGGGATATCAAAAAAAATAAACAAAAAAGGGTTTTATCCGGTAGAAGTTATACATAAAGAAAAGTGTTCCGGATGCGGAATTTGTTTCCTCGTATGCCCTGATGTCGCTATAGAAATTTACGGGATAATTGATGCAAAGTCAAAAAAAAAGCATTTGGTTACATAGATTGAAAAAATTCGTATTTTATCGCTGTAATCAATATAATAGTCTTGATTTATATGAAAAATAAAATTCTAATTTCGGGTAACGAGGCATTGGCAGAAGCCTCTATTCAAGCGGGTTGCAAGGCGTATTTTGGATACCCCATAACACCGCAGAACGAAATAACTGCTTACATGTCACGGCGAATGCCCGAAGAAAATAGAGTATTTATTCAGGCAGAAAGCGAACTCGCCGCAATTAATATGGTTTTGGGCGCATCAGCTTCCGGCGTAAGAACAATGACAACTTCTTCATCTCCCGGAATATCTTTAATGCAAGAAGCTATTTCCTATATGGCAGGAGACGAACTGCCTTGTGTAATAGCTAATGTTGCTCGTGGGGGACCCGGTCTTGGAAATATCGCCGGTTCGCAGAGCGACTATTTCCAATCCGTAAAAGGAGGCGGGCACGGGGACTATAATCTTATAGTAATTGCTCCTGCAACTGTTCAGGAAATGTTCGATTTCACTTTTACCGCTTTCGATTTGGCGGACAAATACAGAACCCCTGTAATAATCCTTGCTGACGGATATTTGGGGCAAATGATGGAACCCGCAGAACTCAAGAAAAAGGAAATTATCGATATCAAAAAAAATTGGGCTTTGAGGGGAGCAAAGAACAGAAAGCCGAACGTAATAAACAGCATGTATTTGGGCGACAGCGCATTAGAAGCGCATAATCAAAAATTGCAAGAAAAATTCCAAAAAATAAAGAAAGGACTCTGTCTTGTTGAAGAAATATCAGTGGACGATGCAAAGATAATATTAGTTGCTTATGGGACTACATCGCGTATTTGCAAGAGTGTCGTAAAAAAATTAAGAGCAAAAAATATAAAAGCGGGGCTCATAAGACCAATTACTCTTTGGCCTTTCCCCGAACAAGCCATTAAACAAGCTGTATCGCATTCTAAATTTTTACTTACGGTAGAAATGAGCGCTGGACAAATGGTCGAAGACGTAAAACTTGCGGCAGAAGGCAAAGTGCCTGTTTACTTCTACGGAAGAATGGGCGGCGGAGTTCCGGAAGAAGAAAAAATAATCAATATAATTGAATCAAAACTGTAAAATTTAACTATTTTTAAAATTATGGAAAAGAAATTTGGTCTGCCAAAAACCATGAAAGATACCGTTACTCATTATTGCCCCGGCTGCGGACACGGCATCGTACATAGAATAGTAGCTGAAGTCATAGACGAATTAAACATAAGAGAAATAACAATAGGTATAGCGCCTGTAGGATGCGCCGTCCTTGCATACAATTATCTTAATATAGATATGGCAGAAGCGCCTCACGGTAGAACTCCCGCAGTTGCCACAGGCATAAAACGAGTCCAGCCGGACAAAATAGTCTTTACTTATCAGGGAGACGGAGACTTAGCAGCAATAGGAACAGGAGAAATTGTGCATACTGCAGCAAGAGGTGAAAATATAACTACAATATTTGTAAATAATGCTGTCTATGGCATGACAGGTGGACAGATGGCTCCAACTACTCTACTTAAACAAAAGACACAAACAACTCCATTTGGAAGAGACCCCAAGGTAGCAGGATTTCCATTAAGAATTCCTGAAATGCTTAGGTCGATAGAAGGCGTTGTTTATCTTGCAAGAGAAACAGTTATTTCTCCAAAAAACATAATAAGATTAAAGAAATACATCAAAAAAGCATTTACTCTTCAGATAAAAAAAGCGGGATTTTCTTTAGTAGAAGTCCTTTCTCCTTGTCCGACAAATTTGAGATTAAGTCCGATAAAATCATATGATTGGGTCAAAGAAAATATGCTCCCCTATTATCCTTTGGGAGAAATAAAAGATAACAGATGACAGAGATAGATAGAAAT
>JAGLSL010000083.1 GCA_023135785.1 bacterium | reverse complement strand
AAATAACAGACCCGAGAGATTATTTCCCTCAAGATAAAAAATAAAAGAGAATATAGATCTTAATTTGAGTGGTGTGATAAAATATAAAGGCTTTTAAAAGGGGTCAAGACGAGAAAATATGAAGAAAATGGCCAACGAAAGTTTTTTAGGGATAATATCGGCAGTGATAATATTATTTTCAGTGTTGTTATTCCCAACCATGGCATTTGCTCAAATTGCCAAACCTCTTGGCGCCATAGAAAGAATTCAAGCAGATTATAAAGCCCAGAATATAACGATTGACGAATACATACTTTATAAAGCGTGGGCGGTTTTTAAACCCGAAAAGTTAGCAAAAACGGGATATGTCTTGTCCCAAAGAGATGCAAAATTCAGAAAAAGCGGCACGTCAATGATATTGGAGATAAAAAAGAACTGGGATAAGTTAAGCCCGGAAACACAAGATATACTTAAATGTAATATTCTTTTAAGGCCTGACGACGGTTTAGGGGTATGTGATGATGTCATTATTGATCCTTTAGCCTCAAGCATTGATTCTACACATTTTAAGGTGCATTACACCACTACGGGAGACCATGCCGTTACGGTTGGTTATGCGCAAAACATATCCGACTATTTCGAAGATACTTATGATACTGAGGTAACGGCTCTGGGGTATTCAGCTCCGCCGAGCGATGGAACAGAAGGTGGAGACGCAAAATACGATGTCTATATTTATGACTTAGGCACCGGATTATATGGATATGCGTGCCCGGAGGAATACCCGTTAACACCTTCCTACAGTTACATTGCGGTAAATATCGATTATAGTTGGGTCTCTGCGAATGATGATCCTGCAGGTGATGCAGTTGGGGCGGCGAAAGTTACCTCAGCTCACGAATTCTTCCATGCAATTCAATTTGGTTATGACGCAAACGAAGAAGTTTGGTGGATGGAAACAACAGCTGTTTATATGGAAGATGAGGTTTATCCTGAAGTAAACGATAACTATAACTACTTATGGCCTTGGTTTGAATACTGTGATACATTCGGTCTGGAAACATTAAATGGATGGCACGAATATGCAAACTTTATATTTGCTAAACATCTATCGGAAGGATTCACTGATACTATAATCAAAGAGATTTGGGAACAATGTCAGACAACTGACGGACTTAGTGCAATAAACACTGTTCTATTAACAAAAGGTTCTAGTCTTGCAACAGAATTTTCGAATTTTACCAAGGCTAATTTCTTCTTGGAGGATTTATATGCCGATGGAGCAGATTACAGAGCGGCTATCAACGCAACATGGAACCCGTTACTTGATACTACGTTTGACGGAGTATGGATTGAGTATGGATACAATGCAGTTACAGATGGAGCTGAAGTTACAATAAACAATAGTAGCGCAAACGATGGCGCATGGATGGATAAATGGGCGACGGATTATATTACTCTTGCGTTGTCCTCAAGCTCTGCGACTTACACTATCTCTTTCGATGGACTTGATGACACCACGGATTATTCGGTGAACTTAGTGACTGAGAAAGGAGCAGTAATTACTGACCATGTATTCTCTTTAGATGCTCAAAAAGACGGACAAGTAATTTTAGCTTATGATACATATACCAATGTGGCGTTAATTATAATGAATGCAGGTGATACAGACACAGCTAATCCTTCATGGGCAGTAACGATTACGCGTGAAGTTTCTTCGGACAGTGATTATGGTGGTGATGAGGGCGATAGTTTTAATAGTGGCGATGGATTTAGCGATGGTGAAGGCGGTGAAGGCAGTGGCGGAGGATGTTTCATAATCACTGCTTGTTATGAAACACCGATGGCGGATGAAGTTCAAACTTTAAGTGAATTTAGAGATGAATGTTTACTTACCAATCCTATCGGAAAAATCTTCGTGAGTGCTTATTATAAAGTATCTCCGCCAATAGCCGATTTTATAAGCAAACATTCTATGTTGAAAAATGTAGTGAGAGGGATATTGAAGCCTATAGTTTGGCTGGCAAAGGAATTTGAGAATTAGTAAGCGACAGTTTGAAGAATGAAGAGCAGGGAGAACATTATTACTATCTCTGCTCTTTTGTTTTGACCAAAAATTATTAACATACTAATATAAGCTAAAAGAAAAGATATGGAAGAGGTAACAAGATATTTTGAAAGCGAGATTCTAAGGAAGAGACCATATCTAACAATAGGAGTTATGTAGAAAGGTTATGCAACACCCTATAAAAAAAGAAGTTCAACCAGATGGACGTATTCGTTTTTGGGGAAAGGCAGAGGAATTGGAAGGAAAATATTTAAGAGTGGTTACATTGGAAGATGGTTTTACTATCCATAATGCTTTTATAGATAGGGGCTTTAAACCCTAAAGGAGGTGTTGGCTATGAAAATTAAATATTATAAAGAGACGGATTCTTTGTATATAGACCTAAGTGAAAAGAATAGCAAGGAATCGTTAGAAGTTACTCCTGGCATTGTAATTGATTTAGATGAAAATAATACTATTGTGGGAATAGATATAGATAAGGCAAGTCGGATTTTAAATCTTTCAAAATTTGAAGTTTCTGATTTTCCGTCAAAAAAATTAGTATTTTCTTCTTAATGGGGAGTGGTATATCCTCATTCCGCATTTATCACAGTTGAATTCCACGCTAAATTGTCGGCCGTCTTCATCTTCTAAGAACATTGCTTCAGTAGTGTCTGTCCGTTTTTTACCTTTGCATAATCCCAGTTCTTGCTTAATGCAGTATTTGGTGAACATTAATGCTTTGCCGTTTAAATCAATATTAGATTCAGCGGCGGGTTGGATTGTCTCTACACCGTGGCGTTCGTAAAACGCTTGAGCCTTTTTATTAAGCACATTACCCAAATAGCTTAATTGTTTTTCAGGGTAGGGGATATTATTGCCTTCTATTTTAATTTTATTTTGCACACGATTATTTTCGCGAACTTCTAAAAGTTTTTGAACAATTTTCCGTCTAAATTCATTCAATACCGATATAGGGAAGAAGTAAATCTCTTTGGTTTCAATCTTTACATCTTCGGCTTCAAAAATCGTATTTCCTAATTTTTGCAGTTGTGTAGTAATAGTTTGTTTGGCTGCTTCTTTTTTCTGCGCCAATGTTTTTTCAGTTTTGATTTCAACCGTTGCCTCATTATTGTCACAATCTTTGGCGATAAGCATTATGCCTTCAGTCGTATCGCGTAATATCAACGAAATGAGTATTTTTCTCTGTGCAGGATTTGTTTCAATCAGCTTATTAAATTCGTGGTCAGAGTTACGGTAAATTTTCATACCAGTGCGTATATTGTAAAGTTTTTGCGGGTATATATTTCCACCTTCAACATTATTAACGGTTGTTCCGTCAAGATTATTCCGTTCATCAAAAAAGCAAATGCCGTCACCGTTATGCAATTTACTTTTGCCCTCGATTGTGAATGTGTTTTTATCAACTTTTGATACAATACCTACAAATTCGCCTATGGATTTTGGCGTATTTATAGAGCCCATATTTTTACCCACGCACCAGTCCGCCACTGATGGGCGGTGCGGGATTTCACCTTTACCCGTAATACCATAATCGGTATAACCGCGGTTAAAGGTTTTATTTAAATCGGATTGAAAATTAAACGATACTTTTCCTGACGAACTCTTTTGTAATCCTTTTTTGGCAAGAATAGAATCTAATTTTTGTCGGTAGAATCCCACAACATTTGCTACATAGGAAATTTCTTTCAATCGTCCTTCTATTTTGAATACGTTAACTCCGGCATCAATAAGTTCTTCCAGTTTATCTGACAGATTTAGGTCTTTAAGTGAGAGTAGGTAGCGGTCTTTAACGATGGTTTTACCTGTTTTATCTTTCAAACTATATAATCTTCTGCACGGTTGTGCGCATACTCCGCGGTTGCCGCTTCGTCCACCGTTCGCATAACTCATATAACATTGTCCGCTTGCTCCCACACAAAGCGCTCCGTGAATGAAACATTCAAGCTCTATTGTCGTATGTTTTCGTATATCTTTAATCTGTTCAAGCGTCAATTCTCTTGCCAAAATTGCCCGAAAAAAACCAACATTCTGCAGAAACTTCACTTTTTCAAAAGACGCATTATTCATTTGCGTGCTGGCTATTAACGGTATAGGCGGTAAATCCAGTTCTAATAAACTCATATCCTGAATCATTAATCCGTCAATGCCGATTTTGTAAAACTGATTAATCATTTTTTCGGCGGCTGGCAGTTCATTGTCAAAAAGTAATGTATTTAACGCGACATAAACTTTGGCGTAGTATTGATGAGCAAATTCAACGACTTGTTTTATATCTTCAATACTATTACCTGCGGCTTGACGGGCGCTAAAACGCGGTGCTCCGATATATACCGCATCCGCTCCGCATTTGATTGCGGCGTTCGCTGTTTCAGTATCTTTGGCAGGAGCTAATAGTTCTATTTTTTTCTTATTCATTTTTAACTCTAAAAGAAATTAAAACCCATTGTACTCTGTTATAGAAAAATTCTCTAACAAGACAAACCCCGGGGGTTTACCCCGTTAGAAGTAAGTCTCGACGTTATTTGCCTCGCCTTTATCTCATCAAGGCGGGTATCGGGACTGCCCGCCATTGTATCCCTGCCTGCCAAATCTTAGCGGGCAGGAGTGGCGGGACTTCTAAACGGGGTTGAACCTTTTCGCTGTGCAGGGTATAATTCGCGGATATGTTCTAAAGACGGAACTATGTGTATGATTAAAAAAAGAAATTTCGGAAAGGGTAATAAAACAATGAAAATGACTGGCGCAAAAGCTATTATTGAATCATTGAAGAAAGAAGGGGTTGATACTATTTTCGGATATCCGGGTGGGACAGTTCTCCCTATTTTTGATGAGCTTTATGATGCACCTTTTAAGTTTATTTTAACGGGGCATGAGCAGGGTTCTGCTCATATGGCAGATGGTTATGCCCGCGCTACCGGGAGAGTAGGGGTATGTATTGCCACTTCCGGTCCTGGGGCTACGAATTTGGTCACAGGTATTGCTACTGCTTATATGGATTCGGTTCCTATGGTTGCTCTTACCGGACAGGTTCCAAGAAAAATGATAGGTAACGATGCGTTCCAAGAGGCGCCCATTACCGAAATAACAAAATCAATTACGAAACATAATTTTCTTGTTCAGGATGCGAATGAATTGCCTGAAATTATTAAGTCGGCGTTTCACATTGCTTCTTCAGGACGTCCGGGGCCTGTTCTTATAGACCTTCCCAAAGATGTGCAGATGGGAGAAATGAATTTCAGCTATCCAAGCAAGCTAAATTTAAAGAGTTACAAACCTGTTTTAAAAGGGCATATCGGACAAATAAATAAGGCTTGTCAGTTTATTGCCAAAGCAAAGAAGCCCGTTATATATATCGGTGGTGGCGTTATTATATCCGGCGCCCATCAACTTGTACTCAAGTTGGCTGAAAAAACTAAAATACCCGTTACTATGACGCTTTTGGGATTGGGAGGATTTCCTTCTGCGCATCCGTTATCACTGGATATGCTTGGTATGCACGGAACCAGATATGCCAATTATGCGATTATGGAATCGGATTTGATTATAGCCATAGGCGCAAGGTTTGACGACAGGGTAACCGGTAAAACTGAGTCTTTCGCACCGCATGCAAAGATTATACACATTGATATAGACCCGACATCGATAAGTAAATCGGTAGGAGTGGATGTTCCTATAGTTGGGGATGCTAAAGAAGTATTGAAGGAATTAATTCCCAATGTAAAAGCGCCTGATACTTCGGATTGGCTGAAAAAGATAAATGGATGGAAAAAGAAATATCCGCTTACATATAAAAAGGACAATAAATTAAGACCGCAATATGTTATAGAAGAAATTTACGATTTGACCAAAGGTAAAGCGATTATAGCTACTGAAGTGGGTCAGAACCAGATGTGGGCTGCTCAATTCTATAAATATAGCGCTCCTAAAACATTTCTTTCTTCGGGTGGATTGGGAACTATGGGATATGGGTTTCCTGCGGCTATTGGCGCAAAACTTGGTTGCCCTGACAAAATAGTATTTGATATTGCCGGTGACGGCAGTATTCAAATGAATATTCAAGAGCTTATAACAGCAGTCTCATATAAAATTCCTGTCAAAATAGCTATTTTGAATAATTCGTATCTGGGTATGGTCAGGCAGTGGCAGGAACTTTTCTATAAGAGAAGATATTCAGCCACCGACTTAAAGAGAAATCCCGATTTCGTGAAGCTCGCTGAAGCATACGGCGCATTGGGTATAAGAGTGAACAAGAAGAAAGATGTAAGAAGCGCCTTGCAAAAAGCGATTAAGAGTCCGCTTCCGGTTGTTATGGATTTTGTTATAGAAAGGGAAGAAAACGTTTCTCCGATAGTTCCGCCGGGAGCAGCGCTTGACCAGATGATAGGGGGGATGGCATGAAAAAAATCAAAAGTTAAAAATCAAAAGTTAAAAATGAAAAACCAAAAAGCAAAAATATAAAAACAGAAAAAACGAAAAAGAAGAAGGTAAAAGGAAAAACTAAAGGTAAAAATAGGAAATTTCAGAGGGAAAAAGAAAAAGTCGACAGTTGATAGTGTATAGCTTATAACTGAGGAGAAATTTATAGACTATCCACTATCTGAACAAAGTGAGGTAATAATATGAAAAAACATATAATATCTGTTTTAGTAGAGAATAAGTCGGGTGTTCTTTCCAGAATTGCGGCTTTATTTGCGGCTCGGGGATTCAACATAGATTCTTTAGCAGTTGGTGAAACGGAAAATCCAGAAGTTTCGCGTATGACCATTGTATCCGAAGGAGAAGAAAATGTTCTGGAACAAGTTGTAAAACAACTTAGACGACTTATTGATGTTATCAGTGTTTCAGACTATACAAAAAAAGGTCTTGATTATGTAGGTAGAGAATTAGTTCTTGTTAAGGTAGATGCTCCCGCTTCCAAGCGTTCAGAGATTATTGAAATTGTAGATATTTTTAGAGCAAAAACAGTAGATGTATCACTTAATTCGTTATCTATAGAGATTACCGGCACAGCAGAGAAAATTCAGGCGTTTTTAAATATTATGCATGATTTTAAAGTGAAAGAAATTGTGCGGACAGGTAAAATTGCCATAGTGCGCGAGAATCAAACCAATAATAATAATGAATAAAGAAAAAATATTTCCCGCAGTTATTTTAGTGTTTTTTATTCTGTCTTTAATTGCGGCAAGTTTTCTTATTGTTAATGTCCCTGGGAAAAAATTTTCAAACTTTCACACGGATGTCAAAGGATTTGCTCAAACAAGAGAAAATATTGCCGTAGTCAATATATATGGCCCTATACAAATTCAAACCAGCGGGTTTTTGGGATCATTACCCTCAGGAGCCGATTATACGGTTCAGGAATTAAAAAGATTACGAAACAATCCGAATATTAAAGCTGTTGTTTTAAGAATTAATTCGCCGGGCGGGTCTGTCGGCGCGGTGCAAGAAATATACAGTGAACTTTTAAAATTAAAAGAAAGCGGAAAAAAAATAGTTGCTTCTCAGGCAGAAGTATCAGCTTCTGGCGGATATTATCTGGCGGTTGCTTCGGATAAAATTGTCTCAAATCCCGGAGCTATAACCGGAAGTATCGGGGTTATTATCTCTATAACCAATGTTGAAAAGCTTTTCGAGAAAATCGGCGTTGGGGTAGAAGTAATTAAATCCAAAGAACTTAAAGATATAGGTTCAAGCATGCGGGCAATGACCGATGAAGAGAGGGAAATTTTAAAAGATATGGTGGATAGCGCTTATCAACAATTTTTGACTGCAGTTAAAAAAGGCAGAGGCGCGGTAATGACTGAAGAAAAAATAGAAGAAGTGTCTGACGGAAGAATTATGACAGGTGCGCAGGCAAAAGAAATAGGACTTGTTGATGAATTGGGAAATCTTGAGGATGCTATAAATATTGCCGCTGAACTTGCAGGAATAAAGAAAGACGATATAAAAGTTTTCGAGGAAAGAAGGGACTGGAAAAAGATGTTGATGCAACAGTTAGGAACTAAAGCCTCTAATCCCTTTAGTAGTTTCTTGCCTCCCCAAACAGGACTATTCGAATATCTTTGGGTTCCGGAATACTGAGATGATTAATAACCAATCTTTGAAAAAATAGTAATAGGTAATGGTAACAAAGAATATTTAAAATTCGAAGCACTAAATCTCCGATGGAGTCCGACACTACGTG
>JAGLSL010000082.1 GCA_023135785.1 bacterium | reverse complement strand
AAAACTAAAAAAATTACATACTATAACTTCAAAAAACTAATGATACAGACAATATATTTCCCTGCCCGCTTCGATGTGAAGCAAGCAGGCGGGAACATATTTCTATCTATTTCAATTTATTTCCATGTATTTCTAATATATTTCTTCCAAAATTTTAATCAAGGATAGATTATATGAAATTAAATGTTTCCGCCACAAGAATGGAGCTTTTGCTGCTACGCAAAAGATTGGATTTGGCTCGACGCGGTTGCAAACTTCTTAGAGATAAATTAGATGAACTTGTCGGCAGATTCTTGAATTTTGCAAAAAATGGAGATACATTAAGAGATGAAGTTGAAGAAAATTGGCTTAAGCTACTCTCTTTCTATATATTGGCAAGAGGACAAGTCCAATTAAACGACATAGGTGAAGCTCTAATTAATCGCGCCGATATTCTTGAAATCCAAAAAGAAGAACAAGCGATATTTAATCTGCGACTGCCTTTTTTGCGTATCAAAAAAGGGGCTCACTCTAAATTGAATTTAATGCAATACGGCATAAGCAACACTACGGGAGAACTTGATTCGTGTTTGAGAATCTTGGAGGACATAACTCCTAAAATGCTGGAATTGGCTTCAGTAGAAAAGGCGATTCTATTAATCGGTGAAGAAATAAAAAAAACGCGAAGGAAAGTTAACGCTTTGGAATATAAAATGATACCCGATATAAAAGAAACTATTTCTTATATTTCTTTCAGGTTATCCGAAATAGAAAGAGAAAATTTTATTCGTCTTATGAAAGTAAAGGAAAGAATGGAAAATGGATAAATCCCGTTGGAATTTTACATCCAATAACAGAGGGGTGAAAAAGTTGAAAGATTCGGAAGTTATGAGTTCCCCGCCGTCATCAAACGAGAAATTCTTGCGGGATAAAGACAAAATCTCGGTGATTATCGTGGCAGCAGGAAAAGGCACAAGAATGAATCATTCCCTGCCCAAGCAATATTTGCCCCTAGAAGGCAAGCCAATTTTGGCTCACACATTAATCAATTTATCCAAAATTCCGGCAGTTGATTCCATAACTTTGGTAGTTAGTGAAGACAGAATTGACTGGTGCAAGAAGAAAATAATTGATAAGTTCAATATAAAGAAAGTAGAGAAAATAATAGCCGGAGGCGAAACACGCGGCGAATCGGTTGTAAACGGACTGCAAAGTTTGGATAAAAAAACACAAATAGTTGCAATTCATGACGGAGTTAGGCCCTTTATAACGGCTTCTGTTTTTAATAACATAATCAAACATATAGGAAAATTCGGTGCGGTTATATGTGCTATACCCGTTAGAGACACATTGAAAAATGTAAACGAAAAAAACGAGGTTAAATCTACACAGGACCGAAAAGGGTTATGGCTTGTGCAGACACCTCAGGTTTTTAGATATTCTTTAATAATGCAAGCATATAAAAAGGCATCAGAAGAAGGGTTTCAAACCACAGATGATGCGGGCGTTGTGGAAAAGTTGCCGCATACTGTAAAAATAGTGGAAGGAAGCTCCTTCAATGTAAAAATAACAACTCCGGAAGATTTAATTCTTGCCGAAGCTATTTTTGAAATAGGAAATTGGTAACTGAAAAAAAAGATGACAGAGGACAGAATACAGAAAACAGATAATAGATAGAAAAAGACAAGAAATTTAATTTTTAAGAGTTGTAGTTGCCGATTCATCGGCGTATTTAAAAAAAGATATACATAGAAATGCGATAGATATACAGTGGAAATACGTAGTAAGAAACAATTTATTTCCATGTATTTCGATATATTTCTTAAAAATATTGTAGTTGCTGATTTATCGGCGCTGTTTATTGTTGTTTGTAGTGGCCAGCCCGCTTCGACATTACGTCGGAGGCTTGCTCGGCGAATAAGAATGCAAAGTGAACTTTGCCACTACATTAAATATTTCATTGGAAATTAGATATTAGTAATTAGGAATTTTATTTTTATGACTATGTTAATAGGGCTAGGTTACGATATTCATAAGTTGCAAAAAGGACGCAAACTTATCCTCGGCGGTATTCAAATACCAAATTCAAAAGGATTGTTGGGACATTCCGACGCCGATGTGGTTACTCACTGCATCTGCGATGCCATTTTAGGCGCTATGGGCGAGAAAGATATAGGAGAACATTTTCCCGACACTGACCCCGAATATAAAGATATCTTTTCTTTAAAACTGTTGGAGAAAGTATTGGAAACAATGAAAAAGAAAAATCTTGCGGTGAATAATTTAGATGTGACAATTATAGCTCAAGAGCCCAAAGTCTCCCCTTACAGAGAAAAAATTAAGGAAAGTATAAATTCAATTCTGCAAATAGCCGAAGATAAAATCAACATAAAAGCAACCTCACCTGAAAGATTGGGCGCTTTAGGTAACGGCGAAGGCATCGCCTGCATTTCTATTGTAAGCCTGATTTAGAGAAAGCTATTTCTTAGTTCTTCGTCAACCTATTGTCAACCTGTACTAAATTTTATTGTCAACCCCATTAGAGATTTAATAAGTTGCTAATCAAGTATCATATCGCGCGATAATTGTCTATCCGCTTGATAGATATTCAGCGGTTTTTTAAATCTCTAACGGGGGCAACTACATGCTTAATCATTGGCTCTAAAATAGGACTTAAGTTCTCGGTTTTTATGGTTATGATAGGATGTTCTTTTTGAAATACCCTGAATATTTCGTCGGCAAATCCTTGTCCCATAGAATTTACACCTTTAAAGTCGAGAATAATTTCTTTGAACTTATCTAATCCCGAGAGCAGTCTTTTTGCTTCCGAACGCGACATATAATCTTTTTGAAAAAGCCTTACAAAAACTTTGGTTTTTTCAAACTTATAGTCAAATTCTTCCGGAGCAAATCTTTCAAAAATTTCTTTAAGTTGTTTTTTAGAGTATCTGCTTATTTTGAAAATGGCCTCTGTCCCTTTTATATATTTTATATCGCTGACATGAGTATCTTTTATTACGTTGCAGAAAAAGAGTTCTGTCTTATGCGACCTAAAAGAAACGGTGTCTCCCGCTTTTGAAGTGAAAAACACGCCTTCTCCAGCATGTTTCTCCTTCATAGTTGTTATTTTTCCTTTGATAAGTTCTCCAACCGCCGCGTATTCATCAGGTAGATTAAATTTTTTAAAAATAGAATAAAAAATGCCGATTCCATAGTCCCTTATTGAAAAAATACAGCTATATTGATCAAGAGTAATTTCGATGTTGCATTTTTCTGACTTGGAGTGCTCTATGGCATTATTTAGTATTTCTGTGAATACATAACTAAAAATATTTAAAACATTTTCCCTTAAGTTCCTATTAAAATTCAATTGCAATGCCACTTCTTCGAATATTTTATGTTCTTCAAGCCCTTTTAAAAGATAGGATTTTTTAAATATTTGTTCTGATTGTTTTTTTGCGGAAGAAGAAAAAATTTTATATGTTGCGCCTCTGGTAACACCTTCTTTTATAACTTTATCATTCTGAATTAATTCTTTTAAATGTTTATTTAACGCTTGTCGGGATATTTCCAATATGGAAGAAAGTTCTCCGCCTGAAATTTGTTTCTTTTCTTTTAAAACTTTAAGTATTTTTTCCTTTGTGCTCATAGATGTATTATACTTATTGTCAACTTATTGTCAACCTGTACTAAATTTTATTGTCAACCATGCAGAAGAATGGAATTGGTTAACGGACTGATTTGCCTATAAGTTTCTTAATAGAATTAATCTTGCGCTGGATTAGATAGTTTTCAATTTCTTTTAAGATTTTTATGGATGAGTCAGGCGAGACCAAACTCGCTGTTCCCACAGATACTGCAGATGCGCCTGCAAGTATAAATTCGATTGCGTCTTTTCCGCTTGTTATTCCGCCACAGCCGATTATCGGCATGTCCACCCCGTTAGAAATAGGAAGTGCCTCTGGCATTTCCGTACGGTCGCCTAAAGGCGACCTATTTCTAACGGGGTCAACTGTTTTTGCCACGTCATAAACCATTTTCAGAGCTATTGGTTTTATCGCAGGACCTGAAAGTCCGCCTGTAATCCCGCCCAAGAAAGGTTTGCCTGTTTCTAAATCAATCACCATTGCTGGGATTGTATTTATAAGCGAGATAATATCACAGCTTGCTTTTTGACAGGCAAGCGCTATTTCGGTTATGTCTTTAACTTGAGGCGTAAGCTTGGCGATTATTGGGATGGTAGTTGCCTTTTTGACTTTCCTTATAACCTCATAAGTGATTTTTGGGTCTTGCCCGAAAAGATTTTTACCTTTCAGATTTGGGCAGGATAAATTAAGTTCAATTGCGCTGATACCTTTTTCCTTCTCTAAAATTCTTGTAAGTTCTACAAATTCTTCGACCGTTTCGCCTGATATGCTTACAAAGAATGGTATTTTTAATTTTTTCAAAAAAGGCAATTTATCCTTTAAGAATATTTTTATGCCAGGATTTTCCAGTCCGATTGAATTTATAATACCGCCTTCGATTTCTGCAATTCTTGGAGGAGGATTACCTTCTTTAGGTTTTAGTGTGATTGTTTTTGTAATTAAAGCGCCGACTTTATTTAAATCCAAAAATCCAGAAATTTCTTCCCCAAATCCGCATGTCCCGGAGGCTAATATGACAGGATTTTGAAGTTTTATATTTCCAAACTCAACGGAAAGATTAGGTTTCATATTCACTTGAAAATTCCTTTTTGTCATTGCTTCATCGTTTATACTCTCCAAAGGACAAGACTAAAAAGCCCATAAATGGGCAACTACAAAAAGCTCAACTGAAAGATTAGGTTTTTTCTTAGACTTCAATCTCGTTTTCTATCTCCCTTTCAACCAAATTTCTTTTGAAATATCTGCCTGCTTCAAAATGCGAGACAACAAACCCACTCCTACCTGATGATTATGAGGGTTTGGAATTGTTAATACCAAACCACCTTTTACCATATATGGATGTTTACCTCCCCGATACGGCCCATCAAATCCTAATTCCCGTAATCTCTGCACAAGCTTCTGCCAACTAACAGGTATGAGTCTATTCACGAATTGCTACCTCTTTTAACTCCTCAATTTGCTTGTTGCCTAAAGACGGAATGTGAAGCCCTTTTTTAAATCGGATAAGAATCCATCCTTCTAAAACTGTATAAAGATTTTCTCGGCATTCTTCTAATGTTTTTCCTGTTGCCCAAACTCCTTTTAGTTGTGATACTTTTCCATAGTATTTTTCTTCGTTATCAATAATTTCATACTTAGCTCTTCCCAGAGCTTCCTGAATGTATTCAACAATCATCTGCTTTCCTCCTTTGTTCCTTTAAGTAATTATAACACCAAATCCAAAATCTTAATCATATCCTCTCCCAATCTAATTTTATTGTAGTCGCTGATTTATCAGCGTATTAAACCAATTCATTGGCAAACAAAGCCCATGAATGGGCAACTACTCTTGTCATTGCGAGCGACTGAAAGGAGCGTGGCAATCCCAAATAACGAGATTGCTTCGGGTACGCCTCGCAATGACACGCAGTGTCAGTTTTGAAAATTTGAAAATTGGGATATTGAATTTGTTTCCCCTCTGCTCCGACGTATTGTCGGGGCAAGCGGGCAGGGAAATGGGCAACTACTTCCAATCAATTTCTTCGGCACTAAATACAGGTCCATCTTTACATACGCGTTTATAGCCCTGTTTTGTTTTGATGACGCAAGCGTTGCATATTCCTATACCACATCCCATAAATTGTTCAAAAGAAACCTGACAGGGAATTTGGTGTTTTTTAGATATAAGAGCAATTTCTTTCAACATTGCTTTCGGTCCGCAGGCATAAATAACAGAGGACAGAGAACAGACGTCAGATAACAGATTATTTTTTAAAAGATCGCTTACAAGACCTTTATATCCTAAACTGCCGTCTTCGGTAGCGATATGTATTTTTACTCCCAATTTTTTTAATTCTTTAGCGCATAGTATTTCGTCTTTTGTTTTTGCGCCAATGAATACCTTTATTGGTAATCCCTTTATTTTTTCTGTAAGAAAAAATAAGGGTGCTATCCCGATTCCACCTGCTACAATAAGTCTTTGGTCTTTGGTCTTCGGTCTTTGGTCTTCTGGTAATCGGAATCCGTTTCCAAGTGGACCCAAACAATCTATTTGCTCTCCCTTTTTTCTTTTTGAGAGAAAATATGTGCCTTTTCCCACTACCTTGTATAAAATTTCTATGGTTTTTTTACTTGTTACTCTATGTATACTTAAAGGCCTGCGTAGTAAGGGTTGGGAATCGGAAGAACATTTTATATGGAGAAATTGTCCTGGGAATGAATTTTGGGCTATTTGGGAAGATATAAGTTCCATAACAAAATAACCAGCGGCAATTTCTTTATTGTCGACTATTAAAATTTGATTATGGAACATATCTTATTCGTAATTTTAACATATAAATAAGTGTTAAACTTTTATTTATGTCCTGTACTGCCCCAGCCGTCTGCGCCTCTTGATGTCTCGTCAAGAGAAGTTTCCTTTATTTTCACACAAATAACCGGGACAATTAAAAGTTGAGCAATTCTCATTCCCACATCAATAGTAAAATCTTCTTCTGCGAGATTGTGGAGAACAACCGCAACTTCGCCCCGATAACCGGAATCAATGACTCCCGCAAGCGTATGAATTCCGTGTTTGGAAGCTAACCCACTGCGGTCTTTTACAAGACCCAAATAGCCCGAAGGAATTGCTATTTTTATACCGGTGGGAATTGTTTGCCTTTCCCCTTTTTTAACCACACATTGTTTTGCCGACCTTAAATCAAGCCCGGCATCGCCTTCGTGCTGATATGCAGGCAAACTAATATCTAACTTCTTTGCTTCTTCTGTTCTCTCTATTTTCAGTTCCATCATCTTTCTAGAAATAAACCGGGAAATAATACATTGATATAAGTCGAAATAGATAGAAATATGTTGAAATATATTGTCTGTATCATTAGTTTTTTGAAGTTATAGTATGTAATTTTTTTAGTTTTCAATCCTTTAACAATATATATCCATTGTATATCTATGTATCTCATTTCTTCTGTCTTTAGTCTTCAGTAGTGGCAAACCCGCCTGCTTGCGAAGCGGGCAGAGCTTGCTTTGCTTTTTTTTGTTTGCAGAGTAAACTCTGCCACTACAAACAACAATAAACAATGCCGATGAATCGGCAACTACAATAAAACAATAAAATTAGAAATAAATTGTCTGTCTACTATGTATTTCTATGTATCTCCATTTATTTCCAAATATTTCCATTCTTTATTCTTCTGTCTTCTGTTCCCTGTCTTCTGTTCCCTGCATTGCTTTTCGAGAAAGATTGGTTCTTCCTTTCTCATCTATTTTCATAACTTTCACCTTAAATTTATCGCCTACTTTGACTACATCTTCCACATTTTTAACAAAATTTGAATCCAATTCGGAAACATGAACAAGACCTTCTTGTCCGGGAAGAATTTCAACAAAAGCGCCGAATTGCATAACCTTAGTCACTGTTGCATCATATATCTCTCCCGCCTTGACTTCATGCGTATATGCCTCAACATATGCTACAGCTTTCTTTGTGCTTTCCTGATCTACTCCGGCTACAATCACTTTATTTTTCTCATCATCAATATCTATTTTTGCGCCTGTTTCGGCAATAATCTTACGTATATTCTTACCACCCGGGCCAATAAAAGCCCCGATTTTTTCAGGATTAATATCAATAATAGTTATAAGCGGAGCATAGACAGAAACCGATTCACGGGCAGAGCTGATTGTCTTATTCATTATATCCAATATATGTTTTCGGGCTTCCTTGGACTGCAAAAATGCTTCTTTCAGGATATCGTATTCTATACCTTTTATTTTAACGTCCATTTGAATAGCAGTGACTCCATCATTGGTTCCGGCTATTTTTAAGTCCATATCTCCATATTTATCTTCGGCTCCTGCAATGTCTGAAAGAAGAACATATTTTTTATCTTCTTTTATAACGCCTAACGCCACACCTGCCACAGCTTTTTTAAGAGGAATACCCGCGTCAAAACAGGAAAGCGACGCTCCACATACACTAGCCATAGAAGAAGAACCATTGGACTCAAGTATATCCGAGACCAATCTTACGGTATAAGGAAAGTTTTCCCAATCCGGCATCATAGGTTTCAAAGCTCTTTCGGCTAAATTGCCATGACCTATGTCTCTTCTGGATGGACCTCTCATGGGTTTAACTTCTCCAACCGAATATGGCGGAAAATTATAATGAAGCATAAATGTCTTCTTAGATTCACCCTTTAGTTCATCCATTCTTTTCTCATCTTCCGAAGTCCCAAGGGTTGCAGTTACCAAACTCTGCGTTTCGCCTCTGGAAAAAACAGCCGAGCCGTGCGTTCTTGGCAAGATACCCACTTCACATGTTATGGGTCTTACCTCATCTCTCTTCCTGCCATCCGATCTTATAGCTTCACTAATAATTTTCTCTCTGAATTTCTTCTGCTCTAATTTTCCCAGAGCCATTTCCACAATTTTTTCCGAATATGTCTCGCCAAATTTTTCTACGCATTCTTTTTTCAACAGCTTCGCTTGAATCACTCTTTCTTTCTTAACATCAATCTTTTTTGTTTCATCAATTCTTTTTGAAGCAAAAGCTTCTATTTCTTTTTCCAGTTCTTCGGGAACAGAAGCAACTTTAATTTCTTTTTTAGAAACTCCCACTTTTTCAACTAACTGTTGTATAAGAGACGAAATCTCGCCGCAAACTTCCTGTCCTAACTTCAACGCTTCAAGAATAACCTCTTCGGCTATTTCTTTAGCATCGCCTTCCACCATAGACACGCCGTCACCCCAACCGCAAACCACTAAATCTAATCCACCTTCATCCACTTGTTTATAGGTAGGATTAACAATAAATTTATCTCCGATTTTACCTATCCTAACCGCCCCTACAGGAGCAGGAAAAGGTATATCCGAAATAGCTATTGCTGCTGAAGCGCCAATAATTCCTAATATATCAGGGTCAATTTCTCCGTCCGCAGAAAGAGCATTAGAAACGATCTGAATCTCTTCCATAGAACCGTCAGCAAAAAGAGGTCTTAGAGGACGGTCTATCATTCGCGATGTTACGATTTCTTTCTCAGAAGGTCTTCCTTCTCTTTTGAAAAATCCGCCGGGTATTTTCCCAGAGGCATATGTCATCTCCCTATAATCGACAAATAAAGGAAAAAACGGTGGTATTTCGTCCAATGCCTTTGCTACAACAGTGGTTAAAACCACAGTATCGCCATAACTGACAACTACAGCGCCATCCGCCTGCTTGGCTAATTTCCCTGTTTCAATAATAAGTTTCTTTTCTCCGATTTTTGTTTCTACAACTACACTCATTTTTCACTCCTTTTTTTAACATAACATTAAAAGTTATGTATAATTTTCTATTTCTTTTTTAATGTTATCAATAAACTGTTCTATATTGATTTTCCCCTTGTCCCCTTCTTTTCTTTTCCTTACGGAAAGCGTTTTCTCCTTTTCTTCGTTTTTACCCAACACTACTATGTATGGGGTTTTCTCCTTTTCAGCTTCCCTGATTTTATAACCTAAGGTCGCATTTTTTGAATCAACTTCAACTCTTATTTCCGCTTCCTGAAGTTTTGAACAAATTTCCTGGGCATAAGGCAAATTATCTTCAGATATCGGCAGAATCTTAACCTGAACAGGCGACAACCACAAAGGAAATGCCCCTGCATAATGTTCTATTAACAACGCAAAAAACCGCTCAAGGGAACCATATAATGCTCGATGAATCATATATGGACGCTCTTGTTTGCCTGCTTTACTAACATAATTTAAATCAAACCTCTCTGGAAGGTTAAAATCAAATTGTATCGTTGAACCCTGCCACGCGCGTCCCAACGCATCATAATATTTCATGTCTATTTTAGGGCCGTAGAAAACAGCTTCTCCTTCCATGCGTTTATATTTAAGACCTTGCGAATCAAGAGCAGTTATTAACGCCTCTTCTGCCCTCTTCCAATTCTCATCGCTCCCCGCATATTTATCAGGCATAGAAGCGTCTCTTACACTTAATTCCATTGAAGGTAATGGTAGATTAAATGCCTTTACAAATGATAAACAAAACTTCAGTGTCCTTGTTATTTCTTCGACTATTCTATCAGGCGAACAAAATATATGCGCATCATCCTGTGTGAAACCCCTTACTCGTGATAAACCGTGAAGAACTCCTGTACGCTCGTAACGATATACTGTGCCCAATTCCGCAAAACGTAATGGCAACTCCCTGTAACTGCGGACACTGTTCTTATAAATCATCATATGGAAAGGACAATTCATAGGCTTCATATAATACTGCACATCATCAATTTCAATAGGCGAATACATACCGTCTTTATACCATTGCAAATGACCACTAGTCTGCCATAGAGAAGCTTTTCCAATATGAGGGGTGAAAACAAATTCATATCCGCCTTTTCTATGAGAATGACGCCAATAATCTTCCATTATACTTCGGATTAAAGCGCCCTTGGGATGCCATAATACAAGACCGGGACCGACATCAGGATTTGTACTAAAAAGGTCAAGTTCTTTACCTAATTTACGATGGTCACGTTTATCAGCCTCTTGAAGTTTATTCAAATATTCCTTCAATTCTTCTTTCGTATAAAATGCCGTGCCATATATCCTCTGAAGCATCGGATTTTTTTCACTGCCTCTCCAGTAAGCACCGGAGATTCTGAGTAACTTGAAAGATTTAATCTTGCCTGTTGATTCAATATGCGGCCCCTTGCAAAGGTCAACAAAATCGCCCGACTCATAAAGAGAAACCGTCTCATCTTCAATCCTTTCCAAAAGCCCTACCTTATATTTTTCGCTATTCGCCTTAAATATTTTGGCGGCTTCTTCTTTGGATATCTCTTTTCTTACAAAAGGATAATCCTGATTTATAATCTCCTGCATCTTCTTTTCAATTTTGGAAAGGTCTTCGGGAACAAACCGATGTGAAAGATCAAAATCATAATAAAAACCGTCCTCGATAGCAGGACCTATACCCAATTTTACGTCAGGATAGAGTTCTTTTACAGCATAGGCAAGAATATGCGAAGCGCTATGCCTGTATGTTTCTAAGGAGATATTTTGCGGATTTTGTTTCATAATAACCTAACAGCCAATATCTTAATTGGCTAATTTTTTATCCTTTTTAGTTAGTGGGCGATAGAGGATTTGAACCTCTGACCTCTCCGACGTTACGTCGGAGCACTCTAACCATCCGCCAAAGACTCAATAGCGGTCAACCGAGCTAATCGCCTGTTAAAAATATTTCTTTTTCTTTTATTATTCTCTTGATTATGTCTTTTCTCTTGAATCTTTTCAACTTTCTTTCAACCCGCCTTGCTTCAAGTAGTGTTTTATATTCTTGTTGAAATACTAATAACAGTGGTCGAAGATTACAAGTTGCTTTAACAATCCCCTCAACATGTTCTTTGAATCTTCTGTCGATATTGTTAGTACTTCCAATATAATATCTGCCATTCCTTCCACTTTGCAATATGTATACAAATCCTCTCATCTTTGAACTGGTGGGCGATAGAGGATTTGAACTCCGATGTTTCAATCGGTCCGATGACTCCGAAAAGACGGAGTATACGGACTCTTCGGAGAGTCCGACTAACCGTCGGACCTCATTCATTTCCACATCCCTTCACTGCTTATATGCCTCAGTGGGCGATACTGGATTTGAACCAGTGACCTCCACGATGTCAACGTGGC
>JAGLSL010000081.1 GCA_023135785.1 bacterium | reverse complement strand
CTTTGGGAAAACTTTTTGAAATTTCGAATATATCCATTGCAGTATTGAATGCAAGTTTATAAACATCTAAATCCCTAACACTACTTATCCTTTTAGTTTTACTTTTTTGATTATTAGTTTTTTCGTTTATCATTTATCTTTTGCGTCCTTCGTCCATCTTCCGTCATCTCTCGTATCTTTTAGTCGGTTTTTGCGTCTATCGTGCATCGTCCTTCGTAATCTTCTCTTCAATTCGTTTGTTACATCTGTAAGTTTTATATTTTCTTCACTGCCCGTTTTCATATCTTTCAATTTCACTGCGCCTTTTTTCATTTCGTCTTCGCCGATAACGATAACATAACTTGCTTTTAGTTTATCGGCTTTTCTAAACTGCGATTTTAAACTGCCGTTTCTATAATCCATATCCGCAGATATCTTTAAAGATCGTATTTCCTGTAATAGTTTAAAAGCTGTTTTAAAACATTCATCGCTAATGGGAATTACAAAAACATCCAATCCGTCCGAAAGAGATGGTATTTTTCCCTCATTTTTCAGAACCGAAATCAAACGCTCCATACCGCCGGCAAAACCGCACGCTGAAACTGACGGACCGCCGAATTCTTTTATAAGATTATTATACCGTCCGCCTCCGATTACAGTTGACTGCGCTCCCAAACCCGAATAAACAAATTCAAAAGTCGTGCGGGTGTAATAATCCAGCCCTCTTACAAGATGAGGGCTTATTATATAACTTACTTCTAAAAGTTTAAGCAATTCTTCGGTTTCGTTTAAATATTTTTTGCAATCATCACAGACAGACCCGGCAAAAGGCGGTATTTTCTTCAATTGTTTTTTGCAATCTTCGTTTTTGCAATCAAGCATTCTTAACGGATTGGTTTTATATCTTTTTTGGCAATCATCACAAAGCTTAGAAGTGGATTCCCTAAGTGTAGAAACAATCAGTTTTTCATATGCAGGTCTGCAATCGGAACAACCCACACTGCCCAATAAAAGTTCGGCATTATCCAACCCTAAACTTTTTAATATAAAATAACCTAAATAAATAATTTCCGTGTCTATGGCAGGACTGGACGCGCCCAATACTTCCACGCCGAACTGATGAAACTGACGCTCTCTGCCCGCCTGCGGTCTTTCATATCTAAAGAAAGGCCCTTTGTAATAGAGTTTTAAAATCTCATCTTTTTGATAAAGTTGGTTTTGTATATACGCCCTTACAACAGGCGCCGTGCCTTCGGGTCTAAGTGTTAAGCTCCTACCTTTTTTGTCAGGGAAAGTATACATTTCTTTATTTACGATATCTGTTGAGGCGCCGATACTTCTTACGAAAAGCTCCGTCATCTCAAAAATAGGAGTTCTTATTTCCTGATAGCCAAATCGCGCAAATATATCGGATATTTTCCCTTCCACATAACGCCAGATTCGGCTGTCTTCGGGAAGAATATCCTTGGTTCCTCTTAGTGATTGGTATTTCATACCCATAATATTCAAATACAGTTAACAAAAGTTAACACAGGTTAACATAAGTTATCAAAGGTTGCTTTTTAATCTTTTACTGCAACTGTTATTAACCCTTGATAACCTTGCCTCGCCATTTATTTAATGGCGGGCGTTTTTAACCATTATTAACCAAAATCCTATCCTGTTATTTCATTCCTCAAACAACGAAGCCACAAAAACATTCGGGTCAAACACTTCAAAGTTTTCCAGATTTTCTCCTGTACCTACAAACTTAATAGGAACCTTCATTTCCTGTTCTATTGCCACTATTATACCGCCTTTTGCAGTTCCGTCTAATTTGGTAAGAACAATACCTGTAACACCGAGTGAATCTGTAAAAACTTTTGCCTGCGAAAGCGCGTTCTGTCCGGTAGTTGCATCCAAAACAAGAAGAACTTCCTTTAATGCGCCCGGCAGACGATTCTCTATCACTCTTTTTATCTTTTTCAAGCTCTCCATAAGACTTTTATCGACATGCGACCTGCCTGCGGTATCAATAAGTAAAAAATCCGCGCCTCTTGCTTGTGCCGCCTCTATTGCATCGTAGCAGACAGCCGCAGGGTCAGCGCCATGACTATGCTTTATTATATCTATATCTATTTTTTTACTGAAAACACCGAGCTGTTCAATAGCCGCAGCTCTAAAAGTATCACCTGCAGCCAAAATAACCTTCTTCCCTTCATTTTTCAATTTATAAGCAAGCTTGCCGGTAGTAAGCGTTTTACCTACCCCGTTTACACCGAGAACAAGAATAACCGAAGGAGGTGTATCACAAACATTTAAATTCCTTGGTATTTTAAGAAGGTTGTTAAAAATCTCTTTTTCTAAATTTTTCAGTATCTCATCTTTGTTAATCGTTCTTTTCGTATCTTTCTTTAAATTTTCCAAAACTTCGCAGGATAACCTAACGCCCATATCTGATTCTATAAGAATCTGTTCCAGTTCACTCCATAAGTTTTCTGTTTCTACATTTTTCTTAAATAGATTGGAAATCTTTTCTAAAACGGAAGTTCTTGTTTTTAGAAGTCCGAAACGTGCCCCGTTAGACCCGTTTAGAGATTTTTTATCTCTAACAGGTTTAGAAGTAATACCCGATTTCACATCGGATGGACTTTCAATCGGATGGGTCTGTTTCTTTTTGAAAAACATTTTAAGGATTATTCCGCCGCCTGCGCAACAGTTTTATCGGAACCTTTAGCATCAGCGGGTTTAGCGACAGTTTCAGTTTTGTTTTTATCTGTATCATCTTTATCACGCCCAACGAATTTTACGGATATCATCTTGGAAATGCCGGGTTCTTCCATAGTTATGCCGTACAAGATTTTCGAAATAGACAAGGTCTTTTTGTTATGGGAAATTATTATAAACTGGGTATCTTTTGCCAAATCTTTTAAGAAATTAGTAAACCTGCCGATATTGGTTTCATCCAAAGGAGCATCTATCTCGTCAAGAACACAAAACGGGGAAGGTTTTACTTTAAAAAGCGCAAAAAGCAGGGCAATAGAAGTCAACGCTTTTTCTCCGCCAGACATCAAACTAATTGAAGAAAGTTTTTTGCCCGGAGGCGATACGACTATATCAATTCCCGCTTCCAGAATATCTTGTGAACCCACAAGTTTCAAATCAGCTTCTCCGCCCTGAAAAAGGTTTATAAAAACATCTCTAAATTCTTTCCTTACATTATCAAGTGTGGTTCTAAACAAACTGCGCGCAGTGGAATTTATTTGCGTTATTGTATCCCGCAGGGATTGTTCGGAATCAAGCAAATCTTTTTGCTGTGTAAGATAGAAACTGTATCTTTCGTTAAGCTCTTCTTCTTCCTCTATCGCGGCAAGGTTTACGTTGCCCATACCTGTAAGTTTATCTTTTAAATCTTCAACTCTTTCTTTGATATGCTCTTTTGCCGTTTCGGTTTCAGGAGGAGTAAAATCGTCTAACGATATCGTATGGTTGGAAGAAATATTTTCCTTCAAATCCTTAATTTCGGTTTCAATTTTTGTCTTTTCTATTTCCAAAGATTGCAAAACGTTTCTTCTTTCTTCCAGTTGCGAACCTTTTTCCTTTATGAATTGTTCTTTGTCTTTGCTTTGTTCGCCGATAACAGTCCGCTTGGTTTTTAGTTCTTCCAAATTCTGTTTTAAAGATTCTATCTGCTGTTTCTGCTCTATTAGTTTCGCCTTGCTGTCTTCCGTTTCTTTCTTTAAAAGCTCCATTCTCTTGTTGGCTTCTTCGGCTTCAACGCTTAGATTTGGAATTCTTTCAAGCAACATTTTCTTTCTGTCTTCTAAATTTTTAAGCATATCTTCGGCGTTCTTAAGGGATTGCCTCAAATTGAACAGTTTTATTCTTTTCTCTTCCGAAATTTCCTTTGTTTTTGTCTCTTCTTCGCTTAAGGATTCAACAGATTTTTTAATGGAACTGATAGTTAAGTTATGCTCGGTTGTCTTTGTTTGTATAGCTTCTAATTCTTCTTGGGTTTCTTTATGTTTTTCTTCCGCCAGTTCCTTTTCCTTATCAAGATTTTTCTCTTCGTCTATTAAGAACTTGTCTCTTTTTTGAAGTTCACTTAGTTTTTCTACAATAGAACCAGTTTCGTTTTCCAACTTTGCCTTGTTTTCGTTCTTCTTAGCTAAATCCCTTCTTTGTTCTTGTAAATCCTGTTCTATTTTTTTAATTTTATTGCCTTCTTCAGTTTTCTTTTGTTCGACCGCTTTTAATTTTTCTTCCAAGACGGATACTTCCTTTTGCATCTTGCCTATTCTCTCTTTTCTGCCGAGCAACGCATGCATTTGGTTTCTGGAACCGCCCTGTATAAAACCGCCGGGATGTAATAACTCCCCGTCGCGGGTTACTATCTTATATTCTTCACTTAAAGAGGAATATAACTTGAGCGCTTCATCCCAATTCTTGGCAATAACCACTTTATCCAGGAGATAATTAAATATGCCCGCGTATTCCTGCGGGAATTTTATTTTATCTATGGCAAATTCATATTTAGAATCACCGTTTGCCCTGCTTCTTGTTATATTTGCCACAGGGAAGAAAGTGGCTCTGCCTCTTTCTTTGTCCTTTAGCATCCCTATAAGTTTTGAAACAGCGTTATGATCTTTTACTATCAAACCCTGAACATTATCCATCAACGCCACTTCAATCGCTTTTTGGAACTCTTCGGACACTTGCAATGTATTAAAAATCAAGCCGTAAGCGTGAGATTTTTCTTCCGATTCCATAATAAATTTAACCGAACTCTGCATCCCTTCGTCTTTGGAATGCATTTCTTCTAACGCGGAAAGATGGGTTCTTTTCGCCTGCAGTTCGGATTTAACGTTAATCATATCGTCTTCTACTCTTTTTAACGCTTCCTCCATTTTTATTAAACTCTTCTCAAACGATTTAATCCTTGTTTCTACTTCCTCTGCCTCTTTTTTGCTGTTTTCTAACTCTTGCTTTTTAGTATTAAGTTCTGTTTCTAAAGACAGTTTAAGAACAACCATACCCTCTTTTTCTTCTGCTAATTTCTTTAACCTGATTTCCAGATTATGCGCATTGATTTTTGAATTTTCCAAAGCGTTTTTAAGACGCGCCTGTTCAGATAATAATTCTATCAGTTGCGAATTCTTCTCTTCCAGTTCTTTTTCGTTTGTTCTTTCCCTGTTGGATATTTCGGCAATCTTTCCGGAAACTTCCTCGGCTTCTATGCTTAACGCTTCTTCTTCTTTTTTCGCCAACTCAATAGTTTTTAAATGAGATTTTATCTGCTCTGAAATAGCGGAAAATTCTTCGTTTAATTTTGTTTTAACAACACCCTCTTCCGCCAACTTAAGAGTTAAATTTTTAATTCTTTCCTCATTGACAATAATCGTGGAATTGCCTCTTTCTATTTCGGCAAATAGCCGAAGCTGTTCTTCCCTTTTTTCTTCAAGTTCGGTTTCCAGCTTCGTTAATCCGTCCTGCAGATTTTTAAAAGTTTCTTCCTCGTTTTTGAAAACAACATCTATATCGTTTTTCTCTTTCCCGAAATTTTCTATTGATTTATCTATCCTGCTTTTTTCTTCCTGAAAACCTTTATATTGGTAAAAAGCGTCCGCTACCTGAAGGCTTTTGAGTTCATCATTTAAGCCCCGATAGCGTTTAGCTTTATATACCTGCCTTTTCAATACATTGCTCTGGCGTTCCAGCTCGGCAATAATATCCTGAACTCTAAGTAAGTTTTGTTTGGTAAGGTCTAATTTTCTTAATGCTTCGTTTTTTCTCTTGCTGTATTTGGTTATACCTGCGGCTTCCTCAAATATATGTCTGCGTTCTTCGGGTTTAGCGTTAAGTATCATGTCTATCTGGTCCTGGCTTATTACCGAATATGCATTCACACCAAGACCCGTATCCATAAAAACTTCCGTAATATCTTTTAATCGGCAGGGAGCCTTATTAATAAAATATTCGCTTTCACCCGAACGGAAAATTTTGCGCGTAATAGTGATTTCAGAAAAAGTAAGTTCTACTTTGTCACTGCCGCCTAAAGAAGGCGGAGCATAATGGCTAGGGTTGGAGAAAGTAAGCGAAACTTCTGCCATACCAAGTGGCTGGCGCGTTTGACTGCCGTTAAAAATAAGCTGTTCTGTTAGACCCGCGCGAAGAGAATGGGCATTCTGTTCGCCAAGAGCCCAGCGAATAGCATCAACGACATTACTTTTTCCGCAACCATTGGGACCAACTATTGCGGTAATACCGGGCTCAAATTCAAATTTGGTTTCATCGGGAAATGACTTAAATCCGAAAATCTTTAAACTTTTAAGTTCCATTGAGCAATATTATATTTAAAAAGCGTTGGTTTATTTTATCAAAGACATCGGGGAAATACTACGGCAAAAGTAGAATTTTGGATTTTCAGACTGCAGATTTTCCCCTTGTCATTCCTGTGAAAACAGGAATCCAACTCAATCTGTCATTCCTGCAAGTAGTAAGCAGGAATCCATTCTTGTAAGCTGTCATTCCTGTGAAAGTTTACCCGCCAATCTTTTAGGAGGGCAGGAATCCAATGATGTCCTTCTTTTTCGCAGGGGTACCCCCCCTTCCTGTCATTCCTGCCTTTTTTGTCATTGCGAGTCCGAATATAATGAGGGCGCGGCAATCTTCTCCTGTCATTCCCGCCTTTCTCCTTGTCATTCCTGCGGAAGCAGGAATCCAATTCAATCTGTCATTCCTGCGGAAGCAGGAATCCAATGATGTCCTTCTTTTTCGCGTCCGTCGTATTTTTTAATGGGCGCTGTCCCTATTTTTAAAATAATACTTGCCGTCAGACGCTTCTAACTTCAGTCCGTGACAAAATGTCACGACCTCGCTACTTTCCTTTTTCAGCCGCTGTTTTAATTTTCTCCAATAAGCTCCCGCATCAACGCTATCAGTTAAAGCCTCGCACACATCAACAACCGAAAACCACCATTCGTTATTATGAATGGTTTTCCGAATTTTTCTACCTTTTTTTAATAGGCGCTATCCCTATTTTTACCCTCGCTGGCGAGTGGGATAACATTCACATCTCTTTAAGAATTTGTCGAATTTTTTCCAAGAAACAGGACCAATACGAGTCATTTAAGAATGAGAGGAGAGTTGAAAACTTGCTCGGATAGGTTCTTGAAATTGACCTAGATAAGCAGGGGGTGAAAAAGTCTCTTTGATCTTAGACCAACCGAGTTCTAACAAAATTTCATTTAAATCGGCTTTCGCTTCTTCAAAAAATAAGGCCATAGCTTCCTGAAAATTTTTTGTTGCTTCCTCCCGAGTTTTCCCCTGTGTAGATAAATCAAGTACAGGTGAATAAGCTATAATTTCCTTAACACCTTGGATGAATATTAAAGGTACTCTACCCTCTATCCGAACTAATCGTTTTTTCACTCTACATATCCCCTTTTTGTGGTTTTGTGTTAATTGATAGTTGAGCGTTGAATTGTATATAACAAAATTTACATTGTCAAAAGGCAGGCATCTGGAATCTAGCTTGCCCGCCTTCTTTGTCATTGCGACCCCTGAACCCTACGTGGTTCAGGGGTGAAGCAATCTCTATAACTTAAATGTCAAGATTTGACCCTCTGTTTAGAAGACAAAAAAAGGGGCAGGAAATTAGGGGGAAGAGCTGTGTCCCTAATTTTTAAATACTGTATTTTATACAAGACTATTTTCTAAAGTTACACATGAACTTCTACATCTATATCATCAATACACGTTTGTGACCGTGAATGATTCGAAGCTGTATGCCACTCTCCATCTCGAATAGACACATCTGTTAGTTCACTAACAAAAATACATCTCCAATTATCCGAAGAACCTTGAATTATCTGGCGACTACTACTCTCCCCTGCGAATTGATAAAATAAACATTTCTCTAGTCCCTCTTTTATTCCCAATGCATGTGGACACATTTCTCGATGATAGCCATCATAAGTGGCAACAATCTGTTGTTTGTTCAAAATTGCTTGCTTTAATAAATCATAAATATTCATAAAGCCCTCCTCTCGGTTTTAGCTATTATATGTCAAAGGTTATTTCTCAAAATACGTTATGCTTGCCCCTTTTTTTGTCTCTCTGGTTAAATCTTTTCTCTTGGGTAAAAAGATTTTATATTGATCTGTTTATCTCACCCTTCTAATGGTATGATGACAACCTGCTGGTATTGCATTATGACCTCCTTTGGTTTATTCTATCATACCAAAAGAGTTACATAATTAGTGAGCATAAACAACCGTCCCTATTTTAAAGGGTGTTTATTTTTTAAATCTCTTATGAATCCTTACAATCTCCTTTTCAATCTTTTTTAAATAATAAGGTGCATCGCTAATAAGTAAATCCTTGTTTTTCCATAAAAACCACCATGCTATTAACAATAGAATAATAAAAGATAAAATTTTTAAGAGAAGACTTGGAATAAGAAATGAAATAATTACACACAAAAATATAGAAATTGGAATAAAATATATGTAAAGTTGTTTTGCAACGTGTTCTTTTTTTCCTTTAAATTTTTTCATATCATAAATCTTCTTTTCAAAGTGAAGTTGAAAATAATACCAAAATAACAAAGCAAATAAATGCAGGAGCCATAGAATGACAACCCCAAAAGGGATTACAATTTTAGTTTGGTTGCCTAAATTTCCACTCCAAATGAATAGAGCTCCGACTATACTATTTATTACAGCATGAAGAAAAACAATGTTAAATTCCACTCCCCATAGAGAAAAGGATTTAACAGGATATAGCAATATTCGCTCATAAAAGTCTTTGATATCTTTCTCTGCGATTTCCCCCCGTATCTTATTAGCTAATGTTGCCCAATATGCATGCCACCATCTATACTGAATTAATATGCCAAAAATCACAAAGCCAATAATCCACAGAGAAAATAGTCCTATCCTATCTAATCCTTGAATATTACAAAGATTTTCACAATTCTTAAGAACTAGACCACCTATTACTGCAACTAATGTTGCATAGAAACCAATTATTACATCGCGCTTGTTATCAGTAGCACGCATATTTTCATATGCCTGCTCAAAATCTTTTATTAGAAAGTTTTCACTCATTTTAACTGTAATGTGTTACCTGTCCCCTTGTTACTTTTGCAAGAAAGTAGGAGGAATGCCTGTCCGTCTTTGGCGGGTTTACCTCGCCTTCGGCGTGCAAGATCTGCCCCCTATTTCAGCTAATAACTTTATTAAAGATAAGTTATCCTTTTTTATCGACTTTATAATCTGCTTCGCCTTCTTTAATACCTTTACGTGCAATTATATATGCCCAGGCTGGAACTTGCGGAGACCCTCTATTTAGTTTATCTCTTTGTTCAGATAAATCCTTCAATCTACTTGTGAGCACTTGCTCTGATTCTTCTTCCCAACAATCAATTGTCCAGAAAATACGTGCTCGGCTTTGAAAAGCGTCATAGTTATTCCCTGAATTTAAATGAACATTTGCTTTTTCGTTTGGGTTTAAAAAGGTAGCCAATGCTGTGAGTGCAACAACTATAATTGATAAAATTCCTGCAATAATATTATGGTTATCAAACTGTCCTAATGCTGAAGCACTAGCAATTGTGGCTAAAATCGCCGTTGGGATTCCTACCCATAAGTGAAAATTTGCCCAAAACTGAGCAGCAGCAAAATGCCCCTTAGCTGTACAAAGTGCACTTTCTTCAATTCTCTTTGCTTCTTTAATAACCGCTTTTTGGGTAGTAGATACTACTGTTTCTTGAATAGTATTTTTTTTGTCAACCATAATGTTTTTTTACCCATATGCTGGGAAATAGTTTCCAAATATTTTTACCCACATATTTATAGCATCTTCAATACAGTAACGTCTTGCATAATCTTCTGCTTTTACTGCCCTATCATAAGCTAATTGGAATTTTGCAACAGCTTCCTGTATTTTTTCTTGAGTATTAATATAACTTCCTATATCTCTACCATATCCAGCAGGGTCGAAATTATTTTGACTAATTAGGAGTCTACCTTTGTCAAAAAAGTATCTCGTTCCAGAAGAGAAGTCAGATATTGTTACATTATCTAAAATTTGCAGTGCTAATACTTCAAGGTGAAATGAACTAAAATAACTATTGATATTTTTATTCCATCCTTTAATCATCTTAACTAAGGGTATTAAGTTTCCATTATGAATTGAATTTGCATTAGTCATAATCTCAACATGTTTCTTGGGATCCGTGGAAATCCAATTTTGCCTTATTGAGTTCGGGATTAAAAATCCTCCGCCTTGCCTATGAAAACCAGGTACTACATCCACTACGAAGTCGGTAAAACGTATAGTTACCGCTTGACCATTTCTACTAATATCGGGAGTCTCCGTATATGTTTTCCTCAAGGTTCTTTTTACTAAGTCAAGCAACCCAGCTTGACCACCGTTTTGTCCGTTATATTGATAATAATACTTATTATATAACACAACAAAAATATCAACATCCGCTTCTTTTAATGGTGCAATCATCGTATTACGTGAATATGACCCAGTCAAAAAAGAATCCAAAACCTTTAATCCTGATTCAATAACATTTCTTACACTTGTCTGCCGTGTTGAAACAGTGGATTTTTGCAATTCTGTTATTTCCAGACTCTCTTTTAACTTTTGAAATGCCGATGGTATTGTTGTTGCCATAACTTTTTCAATTAGTTCTCTTTTTGCATTAGAAATTCATACTCTTGTTCATATTTGTTTGATTATCTATCATCTCTTAATGTGTTACAACTTAGGTAAAAGAGTAGAATAATCGATAGATTTTCGTTGTTTATCCCATTTGCATACTTTCATCATTCTCTCTTTTTTAGAACCATAAATTAAAAGATCTTCTCTTTTTAGCACTTTTAATAGATACTCAAGGCTTCCTAGACCTGCTGATGATATCAAGAAAGATTCAACAGGATTAATTAACTGAGTATAACCCCAAAGTTGACCTAAGCCTGCTAAAGTTAAGGAGTTGTCTTTAACTTCTATAAAGGCAAGTTTTATTTCATTTGATTTTCTCAGTACGCCGACAATATCTACTCTTATTGCCAATCCAACTGCTTCTTTGAGTTGAATACCAATACTCTTCAGATAGGAATCTAAAGTTATTCTCGAGGTTTTGTGTGTAGTTGTAATAGCATATCTTTTATATCGTTCTTCTAAATACTTCTTAAACCATTCTTCTATAGCAGGATAAAGTAATTCTTCTCTTTTATTCATTTCACTCTTTTTCCCGTGGATAACCTAAAACTGCACAAATTTCTTTCCATGAATTAAAATGTTTCCCTCTTATTTCTGGAGGAATTTTATCGCTATTCTCCATTGGATGCGATGCTTTTGGTCTCTTCAGATTCTTGGTCTCCCAATAATATTTATGATGTATCAACTCGATATGCCCTATCATTCTGCTGAATTTCTCCTTCTGTGCTTCTGAGCGAGCACGGCTGATTTTTTGCATCAAACTCTTATCCCATTCATCCCGATTTTTATTAGCTAAGTTTTTAAGTACATCCATTTTGTGTGCTATTCTGAAACCAATTTTCTCGAATTCATCAGCAAATATTTTGATCTGATGTTCCCTAAACCAAGCATTTTGTCTTCCACTATTATATTCTTCAAGATTAGGGTCTCTCATATTAGGATGACCCCAATTAATATTATGTATAGGTACATCAAGGTCTAAAATTAAGTTTCCGATATCTATAACTAAAAACCAATTTACTGGTATTTCTATATACGCCCTTTGATTGTAAGAAAGCCCATAAGCTACATTACTACTCCTAATATGAGCAGTCACATCTGCAAGTCCAATCATAAATTCTTGTTTGGTGTCTGATGACGAATTGAATATTTCCTCTGGAATCCTAAAATCTTTGCATGAAGTTAACCCTTGAAAATGTTGATGAATTTCTCTAATTAAGAAGTCTTCATTATTTTTAGAAAATTTCAGGACGGTTTTACTTTCAATTTGCGTTGAAATGATTCTTGCACCTATAAGTGGTTCTAGGCTATTCCTTATGTCATCCAAGCTTGCTTTTACAGAAAGTTTTGTATCCATACCCTCAATTGTCAAACTTTGGTGAGGAATTTCAATAATAATATTTGTCTGATTATTATCTCTAATTATGGTGCCCTTGCCAGTTATCATTCCAAGTAAATATGCTAATTCTGGATTGTTCACTATTTCTCCTTTGGAATATCTGACTTCTTGAAGATTAAAATATATTCATGCACTTTATTAACAACGAAAGAATACGGATAGCCAAGAGGGCGCATATTGTTATATTCTTTTTGTCGATCCCAAATAATGATATCTTTAAGCGTAAAACCGATTTCTTCCATTTTTCTGGTTAGATCCGAATGAAACTGATAAAAATTAGGACCTTTTCTGATATCCATAACAACAACTATGCAATATCGATTAGGTTTTGTAACATAATAAACTTCTCTAAATACTTCCTGCAAAGATAATAAAAACTCTTCATAATCAGTAATATTGCCAAAATCTTTTTGAGAGTTACTGTAATTCCGTATTTCTTTTCTGTCCGCTGTTCTCTTGCGATTCAAGATATCCCAATATGGTGGAGAGGTAATTGTTAAGTCTATTGAATTGGGTTTTAGGTATTTTTTAATATTTAATGCTGAATCGGGATATATTTTATATAAGGGTTTTTCAAACATAGTTTTATAGGTGACATCTAATCTTTTCTTAGCCATTTCACAGTATTTTTTACTTATATCAAACCCAATGCTTTGTCTCTCCATTATTTGCGAAGCT